>NZ_JACKZU010000387.1:0-7659 GCF_014222165.1 Nostoc sp. 2RC | reverse complement strand
CTTTCCCCCTTCCCCTTCCCCCTTTATGACGGCTGCGTTAAATATTAGATTTTTTCAATTTAAGAAATCGGTTCAAAAACCATTTGAGGGATCAACGCTTGGTTTTGTAATTCTCCAATGCCTATAAAGCGAGTATCTTCATCATAAACTCGCACTATTCCAGAAACATCGAAAGTTAAAGATATTCGCTGACCTTGACACCATTTGCGAGCAGATGTTAGTGGTAAAGTCACAGATGGCAAATGTTGTAATGGCGCATCTGGATAAATGGGTTGAAATGTTCCAGTTTGTAGTTGTGTTTCTAAATCTGTGAAGGTGAGACTATCTGTTAAATAAAAACCACTGCTTTCGCTACGAGTTAAAGCAGCAAGCGTACCACCAGTTTCTAAAATTTCACCCAAATCACGAGCGATCGCTCTAATATATGTACCACTTCCACAGGCGATGGCCACATCTAATTCTGGAAAATCTCCTTGACGCCAATCCAAAATTTCTATGTGAAAAATCTCCACTGTCCGCACTGGAACTTCCACCGTTTTACCTTGACGCGCTAAATCGTAGAGACGTTTTCCATCCACTTGAATTGCACTATAACTAGGTGGGATTTGTTCAATTTTGCCTTGAAATTTTAATAGTGCAGTTTTTACTTGTGCTAAATTCAATTCTCCACAAGCTTGAGAATTAATAATTTCACCTTGTAAATCATCAGTTGTGGTACGCACACCCAGGCGAATTGTTGCTTTGTAAGCTTTGTTTCCTGGTAAATATTGTAATAATCTGGTGGCTTTACCAAAGGCGATGGGTAACACTCCGGTAGCTGCTGGATCTAGAGTTCCTGCATGTCCCACGCGTTTGAGGCGCAACAATTTCCGCACCCGCGCTACACAGTCGTGGGAAGTCCAGTCAAATGGTTTGTTTAAGTTGAGAAAACCTTGAGATAACACAAAATCAATAGTTCTATTTTTTCAAGTTTATAAATGCTTAAAACATTAATATAATTTTTTATTATACAGCAGATTTCCAATTGATGAAGTACACTAGATTAGCTTCCAAGCCTGGTATCAATTCTGTTTTACTTTTGAATGATGCTTTCTCATAATTCAAGAAAATCGCAGTTTTGTGAATATGAATAATATGAAAAAAATAATTTTTACCCTTACATTCCTGATTTGTTCTATTTTCATTGGTGGTTGTAGTGAATCTAATAACATTAGTTCTCCAGAAAATTCTGTCACAGCCAACCCAAATAATTCTCCATCGAATTCAGTAATTAAAGAAAATCCACAGAACAGTTCCCAACCCACTAAAGATTCAAATATATCTCAGCAACCATCTATTAAAAATGAAAATCCTTCTTTTGGCACTATTAAAGATATGCAAAATGGGGATTTAAAGTGCTATGTTTCTGTTGTCGATGGCAATGGGAAATTATATGAAGGGGTTGGTGCGATATTCGATGTTTGCGAGCCGGATAAATATGTGAATAAAAATGTCAATTTATTTTATGAACTAGAGGATGTCAATGATTGTCAAAGCGCTGAACCTTGTGGAAAAACAATTAAAGAATGGCTGATTACTAAAATCGAAATTCGAGATTAGAAATCATTGCAATAAACTTATTAATTATGAATTTTTCACTAGGGCGAAAGTTGATTTATTGATAAAACCTTCGGTAAAGTAACTGTAACTTTAGTTCCTCGTCCTACTTCACTGGATAAAGTGATATTACCGCCATGTAATTCTACACAAGTTTTGGCGATGGCCAATCCTAAACCAGTGCCAGGAATTGTATCAACGTTACTTCCCCGACTAAAAGATTGAAATAAATTTTCTCGATCTGCCATCGGAATACCAATTCCCCAATCTTGGACATAAAAAATAATTTGCGATTCTTTACCAATGAGATTAAACTCTACAGTACCTCCATTTGGAGAATATTTAATTGCATTGGATATTAAGTTAGTAAATATTTGTTGTAAAAGCCCGCGATCGCCACAAAAACCATGATAATTTCCAGTGATTTTAAAAATCAATTCGTGGCGCTCTCCTGCTGTTTCTCGCTCTTGTTCTATTAAATCAGAAAAAAATTGGAACAAATCGAGCTGTATCGGCTTGGGCTTGGGTTTTTCCTGTTCAAATTGATTAACTAAAAGCATATTGTCCACAAGTTTGGACATGTACCTTGCTTTTTGTTCAATAATTCCCAAAAATTTCTGCTGTTTAGCTTCATCGAGTTGCTCGCTATATTTTACTAATGTCGATGCCGCAGCCAAAATTGAAGTTAAGGGAGTTCGATATTCATGGGAAACTGTGCCAATAATTTGCGATTTAAATACATTGAGTTGTTTTTCTTTTGCCAGGGCTGCTTGAGTTTGGGCTAGCAATTCCGCTTGTTGGATAGCAATAGCTAGTTGCACCGATACTTCATTTAACATCTGAGCATCATCAGCTTGCCACTGTCGTTCATAGGAATTATGGTGAGCAATCAACAAACCCCAAAGCTTGGGAGTTGGATTTCCATTGTTGCTGAGATTAATCGGAACCACCAAATTTGATTCAGTGTTAAATTTCTCTTTCAAACTCAAACGATTACACAAGCCAAGTTCATAAATATGAGGGGATTGGGAATTAGATGCGGTAAGAGAGGAAGAGGCGGTGATGGGGTGACGCGATGAGGCGGGGAAGGAATTTTCCATATCCCGGTGTCCCCGCGTCTTTGTCTCCTCTTGATTCTGATTGCCGACGCGACCCTTGCACAGGGCTATAGTGCGGTATGAGTCAACAGAGGAGGCGACTATTTCACCCTCTTTATCTGTGGCGAACTGATATACCATCACGCCATCGCATTTCAAAAGTTGCTGCACCTCTACTACAGCCGTATTTAAAATTTGCTCTAGGTTAAGAGACTGGCGGATTCTCAAAGCAGTTGTAGCAATTAAACGTTGACGTTCGCGGGTTTTACTGAGTTGGGCTTGCAAGTACGATTGCTTGATGGCGTTACGGACTGCTAGTTGCAGTACATCTTGTGTCAGGTGTTGCTTGACCAAATAATCCAGCGCACCTCGTTTCATTGCCTGAACTGCAACCTCTTCATCACCCCGTCCTGTCAACATAATCACAGGTACAGAAGTATTAAATATCTCCTGCTGCATCTGATCGAAAAGTTCTAACCCACTTTTGTCAGGTAGGCAATAATCCAGCAGAATGATATCGCAATGTATTTTTTTGCACAAAGCAAGTCCTTCTTCTGCACAGTCAGCCTCCAAAATCTGGTATGACTGGTGCAGATCTTTCAAAAGATATCGACGATAGATTTTTCGATCTGCTGCACAATCATCGATGATGAGTAGCGTCCATGTGTCCAACATATTAAGTATGAGGATCGGGGAGCTAGATAGATCCCTTTTATCCAGATTGTGTTTTTATTGCATAATTCTAAAAATAATATAAAATAAATATAAATAAAAGCTAAATTATTTAGAAATACTAAAGCGATCGCAAATCCTAGAAGGCAGCAACAAAAACAGGAAAATGGAGAACATCAATCTCAGGCAGTCATACAGAAAAAAATTCTATAACCTCCTATCCTCCTGTCACTCCTCATTTTCCAGACAGCAAACACTGTGACTCAAAGATGAGAATGTCTCTGTGCCCTGTAAGTAGTCTTTTTTGTTATGCCTTGGTCTTTACTGCTTCATCATCTGGAAAATAAACAAATTAAGCCTACGCAGGCGGTGTATTGGCTTCCAGCCAGTAGTCTACAAAAGCCTGAATCGTCTTTTTTAGTTCTTGAGCATCCATCGGCTTTACTAGATATCCATTTGCGCCTTTTTGGTAGCACAGTTCAATATCTTTGGGGTTGGATGACGTAGTAAAAACTACGACGGGGATTTCCTTAAAAGTATTGTCTTGCTTGAGGCGGGCTAAGATGTCGCGGCCATCTATGCCTGGTAAATTGAGATCGAGCAAGATTACAGAAGGTCGTAATGCTAGTTGTGAGTTGCATGATTCTTCGCCTTGGAGGTAAGTATCGCTCTTCTGTTGATAGAGGAACTCTATAACCTCATCCCCATTGGTACAACGATGTATGGGGTTCTGGACGGACATGCGCCTCATCAGACGTTGTAGCATCCGAAAATCTTCATTGCTGTCCTCAACAACAAGCAGAGGTTCATGAAGTTTTTTTGTCATTCGTGGTCTTAAAACAACTTAACAAAAATATATATTTGGTGACTATCTTAAACTATTCGAGCGTAAAATAAAATATCGAGCCAATGCCTACAGCAGATTCGACCCAAATTTGACCGTTGTGCAGCTCAACAATTTTCTTAACA
Organism: Nostoc sp. 2RC; assembly: GCF_014222165.1. Taxonomy (NCBI): domain Bacteria; kingdom Bacillati; phylum Cyanobacteriota; class Cyanophyceae; order Nostocales; family Nostocaceae; genus Nostoc; species Nostoc sp. 2RC. The sequence continues at coordinate 3,325 of NZ_JACKZU010000387.1, read as the reverse complement.
ATAGCTAGTCCTGCACCTGCACCTCCGCCGTATTTTTCCTGGGAATGCAGCCGCTTAAATAATCGAAAGATGGTTTCTAGATGATGTTGGGGAATCCCAATACCGTTATCGCGGACATAAAAAATAGGGCATGGGGCATGGGGTATGGGCACAAGAGGCTCCAAGGGCAGAGGCTCCCCACCTCCCCATCTCCCTTGCTCCCTATCTCCAGAGAAGTAGCCAATCTCAACCCATTTTTCAGCTTTATCGTTGTATTTGAAGGCGTTACCAATTAAGTTACTGAAGACTTCGTTGACGAGAACGCGATCGCACTCCACTATGGGTAAAGGCCGAGGAATGCGAATATCCATCAGTCCAGAGTTGTGCTGACTAGCCCGAAAGACTTCAATTACTTGAGCCACCAATTCGTTGAGGTCGGTGGCTTGTTCTCGCAGTTGTGCTTGTCCTAACTGGGAAAGTCGCAGTAGAGCATTAATCAGCGTTTCCATGCGTACAGATAAGGAGACTACTGTCTGCAAGCACTCAACACCATCATCATCTAATATTTCGTCATAGTCTTCTAACAGTACCGTGGAAAAGTTATAAATACCCCGCAGAGGTTCCTTGAGGTCATGGGAAGCAGCATAAGCAAAGGAGGCTAGCTCTTGATTGCTGCGTTCTAACTCTAAATTAATTTTGGCTAACTCATCGGCCTTGGAGAGTACAATACCGACGATGGCATTTCTCAGACTCAAAGCACTGTCAAGTTCGCATGGTCTCCAAGGTAGAGAAGTTAATCTCACTGTTTCTTGCCAAGCTGCAAAAGATTTTCGCACAGATAAGGTCAGGCTACCATCTGCTTGGGCTTGAATGGATTCGTTGGGATTACCTGCCCAGTTTACTGTTTGGATAACTTCAGGGCGAAACCAAAGGATGTAATAGCGTCGGACTTGAGAAATCCGCAGTAGCAACAAGCCGCTAGCAGTATCTTTAAATATCAACGCTTCTGGGTAAAGCTTTGGCAAAGAATCAGTGGAAAACAAATTGTCATGAACTTGGGTATCCGCCCATTCAATCAGCGCCCGCACCTGGTCAATATTCGGTGTTGCTCCCACGAGGGTAACTTCATTATCCAAACAAATTGCTGCTCCTGAGGCGCTAACAAGATCTAACAAACGGATTTCCGGTTTGATGAGAGCATCAATAAAATTGTCGGCTTGGGAAATGGACTTGAGAAACTCAGACTGTAGCGATTTGAGCTTGACTTCATAGTCCCATTCCGAATGACTAATTTTGTGCGCTAATTCTGAAGAAACAATTTGTCCCAAAAATTCGCACATCTTCCGCACTTCATAAGAGAGATACTTTGGTGTTTGATGATGGCAAGATATTAATCCCCAAAGTTTTTGCTCTTGAATCAGTGAAATTACTAAAAGTGACGTGACTCCCATGTTTTGATGATATTCAATACAACAGGAATCAAAACTCCTCAACACACTGTAGCTTAAGTCAAGATTTTGGCCGGGAACTAGCTTGACAGCTTCCACAGTCAAATCAGGAATAAATCGTAGCAAAGAGCGCGTGTATAACTCCCTAGCTTGGGCTGGGATATCTGTAGCAGGGTAGTGGAGTCCTAAATAAGGTGATAAATCTTCTCCTTTGACTTCTACAACTACAGAACCGGCTCCGGATTCGTCAAATTGATACACCATCACACGGTGAAAACCAATAATTTCTTGGAGTTTCTCTGCTGCGATGTGCAAAAATTCGATTAAATTTGATGTGCTTTGCATTTTGGCTATGGCTTCACCCACCAATTCATGAAAGCCCAAGAAACTGACCTCCGATTCCGAGTCAGTGGGTTCTAGCTCCACAATGACAGCTTCTTGTGTGCGATGAACGATGGCATCAAAATACCGTTGGCCATTATCAGTGTTTATTAATACTCTAAATCCATTAGAAATACCAATTTTTTTCCCCAAGCACTGCTCAACAAGTTCCACTTTTTTACTGTCAAACAAACAGTTCAGGGGTTGATTGAGCAAATTTTCTGGCTCTTTACCCAAATATTCTGGGGTATTGTCACTGACTTGCACTATCTCTAGCTGAGTATTCAGTGCTAACAGTACGCCATGAGGTTGAATAGAGCCAGGTAGGTGAATGGGTTTGGAATCGTGGTTAGTCAGAGCGTTAGCTTGGGCATTGGTCTCTTCAGGCTGGCTCATAAATCAACTGATGTAAAGCTGATTTTTACAATAGCGCAATTAAATGTCACATTTCTTTAAAGTATATGCCGATAAGTGTGGAGGCGATCGTACTATGGCGTTTTTCACTAAATAGAGTACATGGTAGGGGTGAATAGCCATTAGACTTTACAATTACCTGTATGGCGATGGCTTTGTTTGGAATTGCCGTAGATTGATGCCGATCGCAATCAACAACAGGTTTGTAACTAATGCTTTGAGTCCAAAATATAAAATCTGATAAATACTTAGAAGCTTTTAGTCATAAATAGAACCTATTTGACGATAATTACTTAAATAATGAGAAGATGGCTATCGGTAAAAATAAAGACAAAAATTTAACAAACAAATAAATTTTATATATCTAAGGAAATAAGACTAGTGACAATAAAACTTGATTTAATCAAGTTCATAACACTAATGATGCCCACTAGGCAGCTAGTTAGCAGCTAGCTACCAGTAGGACTTCCTCCCTAATTGATTCGGCAACTTAGGAGGCCAATACATCGTGTCAAAAAGTTTTGATGACTCACATCCTCTTGAAGAGAGAGTCAGCATAAAATTAGATAATTTTCATCATCAAAATGATATAAAAAATACAGGAATTTTTCAAGGAAGGACAATACTTTTAGTAGATGACAATGAAGATATTATTACTTTTATTACCTGTATTCTAAAAATTTATGGAATCAGTGTGATTACTACATCATGTGCTATGGAAGCATTTGAAATCGTTAAAAAAGTAACAGTGGATCTTTTAATTAGCGACATCGATTTGCCAGGTAATTCTGGATATCTGTTGATCCAAAAAATCCGGACTCTTGCCTCAGAAAAAATGAGGGAAATTCCAGCGATCGCCTTTAGCGATGGAGGTGAAAATAAAGCTTATAAACAAGCTCTTGCATGTGGATTTCAAAGTTATATCAAAAAGCCTTCAAATCCTACACAATTGATTGTAGAAGTTGCAAAACTGCTGCGACGTTCTTGTAGCAGAGATTTTTCGTTATTTGGCGATTACTCTTGTTTAGCAGAAAGGTAATTTGTCATTAGGGTAGTGTTGGCTGGGGACGGGTGAGCGAAAAAAGGTGTGGGGAGTGTGGGGA
>NZ_JACKZU010000386.1:0-7697 GCF_014222165.1 Nostoc sp. 2RC | reverse complement strand
CTGGCACTTATTCAATATAGCTAACCCTTCTTAGAGTGTCAACCTCTTTGACCACTTTTTTTTGACCTTTTTTTTGAGATTCCTGTGAGCCTTAGATGGTAAGGGTTTTCGGCTATATTATTCCTGAGGCCTCACGATAAGGAATTAAAATTGTGACAAAATTTGGTGTTTTGCCCCCCTGGCTAGTTTTAGATCCACTGTTGCGTAGTTGGTTATTGGAGGATATTGGACGGGGCGATCGCACCACAAACACCCTACTTGTCGAAGGTGTCACATCAGGAACAGCCAAATGGATAGCGAAGGCTCCAGGAATTATCACTGGTTTACCAGTTGCAGCTAGGGTATTTCAGATTTTGAATGAAAATGTGAGTTTTACTGCTGTGACGCCTGAAGGTGCAAGATGTGAGCCAGGACAGGTAGTGGCTGAAATTCATGGTTCGCTTGATGCATTACTAATGGGGGAACGGGTAGCGCTGAATTTGGCTATGCGCTTGAGTGGAATTGCCACGCTAACTAATATATATGTAGAGAAAATTGCTGATTTAACTGCTCGGTTGGTGGATACGCGCAAAACTACACCAGGGCTGAGACTGTTGGAAAAGTATGCGACTGTTGTGGGTGGGGCGATTAATCATCGCGTGGGATTGGATGATGCAGTGATGATTAAAGATAATCACATTACTGCGGCTGGGGGAATTGGAGAAGCTATTGGGCGCGTTCGTTCTCAGATTCCTTATCCTTTGACAATAGAGGTAGAGACAGAAAGTTTAGAACAGGTGAAAGAAGCTTTGCAGCACCAAGCCGACATCATTATGTTGGATAATATGCCTTTGGATATGATGCATCAGGCGGTGCAATTGATTCGTCAGCAGGATAGCCGGGTGAAAATTGAGGCTTCGGGTAATGTGACTTTGGAGACGATTCGTGGAATTGCAGAGACGGGTGTGGATTATATTTCTAGCAGTGCGCCGATTACTCAGTCAAAGTGGTTGGATTTGAGTATGAGGATTGTAATTTAATTATCAAAATGTCACTCAAGGTTCATAAATACATAGCAAAAATCTACGTAAAGTTTACTATTTTTACTTAGATGAATCGCAAAATACTATGTATGTAATGTAAAAAAATAGCTAGTAAAAAATATACATGAAAGACGAATTAATTGCAGGTATGACAACGCTTGCAGGCTCTTCATTAGGATCAATTACCGTAGCTACAATACCTGTTGTTGTGACTACTACCACATCTGCTGGTGGTATCGCAGGTTGGTTAGGCTTTACAACGGTTGCTACAACAGTCGTTGCTGCTCCAATCACTGTACCAGTGGGTGGAATTGTAGCAACAGGAGCATTACTGACTTATGGAGGATATAAAATATATAGACATATCAAAAGCCAGTAGTTTAATCTGCAATTTTGTTCAAGCTACGATGTGAAATAAGAATAGTGTGGGAAAAGCTATCGCTCACCCATCTCTAACAATCACCTGAAAATCATCGCAATGGTTACACAGCTACCATCTTCCACGCCAAAAGGCATTATGTACCCTGACAGCGACGGACAGCCAATGGCAGACAACACTAAGCAGTTTGAATTAATTGTCTGGATTAAAAATAATTTAGAACTGCTGTTCGCCAACGATCCAAATGTGTTTGTCGCTGGGGACTTGTTATGGTATCCAATGGAAGATGATAACAAGCTCCGCCAAGCTCCGGATGTGATGGTAGTATTTGGTAGACCAAAAGGATACCGAGGTTCTTATAAACAATGGCTTGAAGACAACATTGCCCCGCAGGTGGTGTTTGAAATTTGGTCGCCTGGAAATCGGATTTCTCAAATGGCGAAGAAATTTGAGTTTTATGAACGCTACTGCGTGGAAGAATATTATTTGTATGAACCTGATGTAGTTGACTTGACAGGTTGGCAGCGTCGTAACTCACGATTAGAAGTTATTGACCAAATGGTTGGTTGGGTGAGTCCTAGATTGGGAGTGCGTTTCGAGTTGAGTGAGGAAGAACTACAAATTTATCGCCCTGATGGCGATCGCTTTCTTACCCATTTTGAACTAGACCAACAACGAAAACAAGAAAAAGAACGAGCCGAACAACAACGCCAGCGAGCCGAACAAGCCGAAGCACAATTAGAAGCCCTACATGCTCTACTAAAAGAACGGGGAATTAATCCAGAGCAATTGTGAGGAAATTTAATTTACAAGTATAAAAAATAGCTAGGGTTACAAACGTATTGTAATATTCCTCATTCTCAACTTGAGTAAGTGGTTTTTTTGAATCAAAGTACGAGATAATTTTCCCAAAACACAGGGTGAATTCCATTGGTTCAGCAGCCAGAACTCCAAGAAACATCGTCAATGCAATCAATCCAACGCGTCCTGGTTAGTTTGAGTACTTACCGATGGACTTCGTTGGGAGCTTTAGTCAGCCTCTTGCTGTTGACCATCGCTAATGCCGTTACTCCACAACTATTTCGCTGGGGAATCGATCGAGGAATTAGCGAAAGAAATTTAGAAATTGTCTTAATTAGCGCCGGCTGGATGGTAGTTGCGGCCATTGCTCGTGGTTTATTTAACTTTGGGCAAAGCTATTTAGCAGAAGCGGCCTCTCAAGGTGTGGCTTACGACCTGCGAAACAAAATTTTTAGCAAAATTCAAAATCTAAGTTTCAGCTATCACGACCAAGCGCAGACTTCCCAACTATTAACCCGTGTTACCAGTGACATTGAGCAAATCCGTACATTTATCGGCACCAGCCTGATTCAGGTGATTGGTGGGGTTGTGACATTGGTGAGTGTTGCAGTGATTTTGCTGGTAATGAACTGGAAATTAGCACTGATTACTCTCACAGTTGTACCATTAACAGCATGGTTAATGGCACGATTCGTCACTCGTAATAACAAACTTTTTCGCCAAGTACAAGAGCAACTCAGCGACTTGAATGCTGTATTACAAGAGAACTTAATCGGAATACGGGTGGTGAAAGCGTTTGTACGAGAGTCTGCGGAAAGGTCGCGTTACACGACCTTGAATGATGGCCTAATCAAGGCAAATATGAAGACCATTAGTGCTATTCGTAATACCTTTCCGTTTATCTTTTTGTTAAGTAATTTAGTAACACTAGCGGTTTTCGGATATGGAGGAGCAGAGGTAGTTGAAAATAGATTCTCCATTGGTGAACTAGTGGCGTTTAATTCCTACCTAGCTTTGATTTTGCAACCAATTTTGGTAATTGGTTTTGCTGCACCAGCCATCGCTCAATCAGCTGCTTCGGCAGAAAGGGTTTACGAAGTTGTGGACGCAGAGATCGAAATTGGCGATCGCCCTAATGCCATGCCTTTTGATACCTGCGGTGGTAGAATCACCTTTGAAAATGTTTCGTTTCGCTATCCTGGAGCAAGTGCCGAAACTCTCAAAGAAGTTTCCTTTGAAACCAAGCCCAATGAACTCATCGCTGTTCTAGGGATGACTGGCTCCGGGAAAAGCACAATTATGAACTTGATTCCCCGCTTTTATGATGTTACACAGGGAGCAATTCGCATTGACGGGCGGGATGTACGAGATTTTAACCTTAAAAGCCTCAGGTCTCATATCGGGATTGTGTTTCAGGAAACCACACTCTTTTCTGGGACAATTCGTGAAAATATTACCTATGCAAAACCCAATGCAACCTTAGAAGAAGTAATTGAGGTGGCAAAAAGCTCACAAATACATGATTTTATTATTAGTTTGCCTGATGGCTATGAAACAATTGTCGGCGAACGTGGTGTAGGGTTGTCTGGCGGTCAAAAACAACGAATTGCCATCGCCCGTACCCTACTCACTGATTACAGTATTTTGATTTTGGACGATAGTACCTCTGCTGTGGATGCCAAAACTGCTGCCCAAATTCAAGCTGAGTTAGATGGTTTCATGCGCCAAAAAGCTTGTACAACTTTTGTCGTGGCTCAACGCATTAGCACAGTCAAGAATGCCGATCGCATTTTTCTTATGGACAAAGGACGATTGGTAGCACAAGGTACTCACGAAGAATTAATGCAAAGTAGCCCGCTTTACGGCGTAATTCTGGAATCTCAGGTAAAGCAAAAGGAGAACGTATGAGAAGTACATCTGCTGTTGTTGTATCCCAGGAAGAAGGTACTAAGCAAGTCTCTACCTTAGGGCGCTTTTTGCAATACCTAAAACCATATCGCAAAGAAATTCCCATCGCCATCGGATTAGTTTTCATTGGTGCTATTACCCAAGCAATTGGGCCATTTTTTATTGGTTGGTCAATTGATAATCTGATTGCCAAGGGAAATTTACAGGGATTACTGCTGTTATTAGGGCTATTAGCGCTGAATTATGGAGTTGGTGTCTTAGCAATCAGGGGTCAAATTATTCGAGTGGGCTGGATTATGCAGCGATTGTTGGCTCAACTCAGGCAAGACATTTTCATTAAAATCCAAAGTTTACCCCTGAGCTTTTTTGACCGTAGCGAAGCAGGCGATTTAATGAGTCGCTTGCTGAATGATGTCAACACCGTGAATCAGGCTTTCGGACTGACCATTGCCCAAATGTTGGGTAATACTTTCAGTTTAATCGGCATTGTGGTTGCCATGCTCTCAATTAACTTGCAACTGGGCTTGTTAAGCAACCTCGTAGTACCACTAATGATTTTTACAACAAGCTTGTTTGCACGTTGGGCTAGAGCCAGATTTCGTGTCACGCGACAAACCATTGGCGAACTTTCCGCTAAGTTAGAAGAAGATATTGTGAGTGTGCGAGAAGCACAGGCATTCAATCGCGTACACCTCAACATTGCAGAATTTGAGATTCTCAACGCCGCCAATCGAGATGCTAACGTCGAGGCTGTGGCAATTACTTCAGCTTTTTTGCCGTCTATTGATTTTCTCAATACATTAGCAACCGCAGGTGTGTTGGCCTATGGCGGTTATCTTGCGGGGACCGGTGGGGCAACGGGGGGGGGAGTAACATCCTTTTTTCTTTTTGTACAGCAGTTCTTCCGCCCGGTCCCAATTCTCAGCCAGTTTTACACCCAAGCTCAATCTGCATTCGCTGGATTAGAGCGAATCTTTTTATTATTGGATGAACCATCACAACTCAAAGACGCGCCTGATGCTAGGGAAATGCCACAAATTCAAGGCGAGGTAAAATTTGAGAATGTCAAATTTGGTTATACTCCAGACCAACTCGTTCTCAAAAAAGTAAATTTGCACGCCTACCCAGGACAAATGGTTGCCTTAGTAGGGCCGACGGGTTCGGGGAAAAGTACAATAGTTAACTTGATTTTGCGCTTCTACGATGTGTCTGATGGTGCAGTGAAAATTGATAACATTGATGTGCGTAGTGTTACCCAAGCAAGTCTACGGCGTCAAATTGGTATCGTCCTGCAAGATAATATTCTGTTCAGTGGTACTGTTGCTGAAAATATTGCCTTTGGCTGTCCCTATGCCACCCAAGCTGATATTGAAGCAGCTGCACAGATGGCCAATGTTCATGAATTTGTTACCTCACTACCACAAGGCTATACCACTCAATTGGGTGAAAAAGGCGCTCCCTTGAGTCAGGGACAACGACAACTCATTAGCATTGCTCGTGCGGTATTAATTAATCCCCGCATTCTCATACTTGATGAAGCCACAAGCAGCATTGATACTCGTACAGAAGCTTTAGTGCAAAGTGCGATCGCTCGCTTATTGCAAGGTCGTACAAGTTTCGTAATTGCCCACCGCCTCAGTACAGTTACTCAGGCAGATAAAGTATTAGTAATTCAACAGGGACAAATTGTAGAGCAGGGTACTCACACAGAACTCATCCGTCAACAAGGTGTGTATGCAAACCTCTATGCCCTGCAATTGGGTGCAGAAGACAGTGTAAAAGGGAGATAAGGAAGACGTGGGGAATAATAACTCCCCAGTCAACACTCAACAGTCAACAGACCCCATATCCAATAACTAATTAGGGCTTGCTGAAATATCAGGCTAGTTGGTGGTGGAGCATTAATTAATTCCTTTCTTAAACACAGCTTGATTGACGAATATATTATTTCAATTATTCCAATTATTTTAGGTGACGGTGTACGTCTTTTTCCACCACCTACCCCTGAAGAAAAATTACAGATGATGAACTCAAAACAATATCCAAGTGGATTGATTCAGGTACACTATAGACAAAAACAAAATAGTGAGAAATTCATAATTCATAATTTATACTGAATACATTGCCATAATAACAATTAAATTCTTTTGAATTACGAATTACGAATTACAAATTAGTTAAAGAAGTTTGTCAATAGCATTGGTAAACTGTTCGTAAGGAGAAACTCCTACAATAGTTTCTGCTAAAACACCATCTTTAAAAATTAAAACTGCTGGAATGCTGCGAAGACCAAATTTTTTGAAGAGTGGTTTATTGCTGTCAACGTCTACCTTCACGACTTTAGCACGACCTTTGTATTCTTCGGCAAGTTGTTCGATTAATGGACTAATCAGACGACATGGGCCACACCAAGTAGCAGTAAAGTCAACAACAACAACTTGCTCTTCGCTTCCATTTAAAATAACATCAAACTCGCTTTCTTGAACGTAAACAACTTTGTGAGTCTCAGTAGACATATTTTAAGTCTCCAATGTAAAACTAAAATTTGATTACAAATCTGACTATACAAACTATACATTGTTATGTCTATTTAGATTCATAAAATTCTGAGATGGGGAAATTACCACAGGAGTGTTCTTCCTAGTGTTACTCTTGGATAAAGTAAATGCAACTGGCTATATTTTTAATGGATTTGTTTAAGGTTTGGATCGTCAAGACGTACTGAAACAGAATAATGCAAGGAAGCAATAAGTAATGGTTTATGATTATTATTGCCTCTTTGCCTTTGTGTAGATGTAGTGTATTTAATTTTACATAAATACTTGGGAAATCAGCTTTTAGCGATCGCCTTCCATATTTATTCTGTAGTTATGCTACTGGCAAAGGTAACGATACTTCGCTTAAGCGCCCTGTCTACTTACGTAATTAAATACTTTAATATCGCAGTTTCAAGGTTTTTCTTGAATATCTGGTATTTTTTCGATCTGTATTAAATCAATCTTCAAAATAGGTTTATTTGGAGATAGTTGTCTGTCTCTAAGCATTTGAATTTCTCTTTCAAAGGCATTAGTACCTTGTCTAAAAAAGTCTTGAGAGTTAGATGGAACTAAGTCACGTGATAAATTTTGAGCTTGTGTTGGAGTGAGATTAGGAATAGTTGTTTGAGCATTACCAGAAGTTTCCGCAGCCAGTAAAAAAGCTGTTGAAAAAATTAGTATTTGTAATTTTCTAGAAGGAATAGATTTGAGCCTGAACATAATTCAAATATTTATTGTGTGAATTTGGCGTACGATCAAACCGTTTTATTTTGGTCTGATGATATATAAAATACAGCGATAGCTTGAAAAATTACCTCCTACAAATGGGTTAATTTATTTCTATGATTTACATTAATAAGGGACTTCCAAGAAAATAAATCTTTGACATAAGACTGTTGACTGTCAACACATCGGTAGACCTCTTGCAATCAATTGCTTTTTGAACTCTTGTGGTCAAAGGGAAAAGGTTAAAGAGAAAATACCAAACTTTTCCCCCTTTCCCCTGCCCCTTATCCCCACTTCTGTAAGAAGTCTGGTATTGACTGAACG
>NZ_JACKZU010000385.1:0-7728 GCF_014222165.1 Nostoc sp. 2RC | reverse complement strand
GTGGGGGGAAAGAGAATTTATGCTTCCCCCTCCTTCCTCCCACACCTCCCACACCTCCCACACTTCCTAGAAAGCCCAATGCCCAATGCCCTCTGCCCAATGCCCAATGCCCAATGCCCAAAAAAAATGCTTGATCTATCGGTTCACGGTAAATAATAGAGATATCTAAGTGGGATAAGACAACAATCAATCTATGGCACTAATTACCACTGGCAACGCTTTAATCCGGGATCTGGAAAAATTTGGCGCTCTTGGAGTGTATGTACCTCTGGAAGGAGGTTATGAAGGTCGTTATCAGCGGCGGCTTCGTGCGGCTGGCTATACTACGCTGCACATTACTGCTAGGGGACTGGGAGACGTAGCTGCATATCTCACAAGAGTTCATGGAATTAGACCTCCTCATTTGGGCAAAAAAAGTACTGGTAGCGGTGCGGCGGTAGGTTATGTATACTATGCACCACCTATTCTAAGTACTCATTTAGAACAGCTACCACCAAAATCCAAAGGGCTGGTGTTGTGGATTATTGAAGGAAATATTCTTTCCGACCAGGAAATTGAATATTTAGCGAATTTGCCCAAGCTAGAACCACGAGTGAAAGTAGTCATCGAAAGGGGTGGCGATCGCATTTTCCGTTGGACTTCTCTAGAAAAGACTTTGTTGGCTAGTTAGTCTTTGCTCATTTATCCTTGACTGTTGACTGTTGAGCGTTAACTGCTAACCGTCAACAGTCAACGATAGCATTGAAATATTTTTGCGTTGGAAGTCCCTTGGTATAAGGCTTTAAATACCCTTTGCTACGCTTTGCGCTTTGCTCATCAACTAACTTCAGTAGAAATTCAGAATTATAATACTTAGTAATTACATAATCACTATATTGGCTTACTTGATATATCTATATCATTTCCTTCGATAAAGAATTTAAAGGTTCAACTGCATCAGAATATTAAAGATATCAAAAGCTATTGTCGATAAAACCAATTAAATCGGCTTTTTGATGAAAAATAAATGCATTTTTTAAGATTTCAGCTACTTTTCAAATACAAGCATTATCTTTAAAGACAAATGCTTGATGTTTCATTTATATTTTTTCAATTTATAGAATTTTGTAAATGAGTCGTCAAATTTCTGGTTGAGGTAGGTTAACAAGAAACAGGAAAGAAGGGTTACAAATATACTTTGATTTTTCACAAATGATTTAGGGCTGCTATTTGTATTATTAAAAGTAAATATAATTAAGTTAGTTGATACAATACTCTAGTGATAAAACTAAAAATTCAGGTTGTTTAATATAAAAAATTTAAAATTTTGAAATTTATGTCTACTTTTGATGAAACTGAAGCAATTTATGTGCGTGAATTAGGAATTGATGATATTGCTCCCGTTTATCATTTGGGAGAAGAGTTATTTACCAGCGATTTATATCCTTATTTATACCGGACTTGGGATGAATGGGAAGTAATTGGACTTTACAATACAGATCCAGAATATTGCTTGGTGGCTGAAAGAAATGGAGAATTAGCAGGTTTTGTTTTAGGAACCATAATTACCAAAGCATCTTGGACTTATGGTTACATTTTATGGCTGGGTGTTAGTCCGAAATTTCAGCGTCGGGGAGTAGCAGACAAGTTAGTTGATAAAGTTGTTGCCCGGATGATTGAAGATGGGGCGCGGTTCATGCTGGTAGATACTGACCCCACCAATGTTTCAGCATTAAAGTTTTTTAATCGTAAAGGTTTTGGTAATATCCGCCAGCATATTTTCTTGTCAATGAATTTAAGCAAGCATGAATATTATGGCAGATTAATTGATTACGAACACCAAAAAGCAGAAAGGGCAGGTTATCGGCGATCGCGTCCAGCAATTCGCGCTCGCAAAGCCGATAGCGTTGCTAATGAAATACTAATTAATCCGCTAGTGAGTGAATCTCAAACTACTGAAGATTAATCGCCAATTTAATACAAGTTAGGAGTTGGGAGTTAGGAAGTTAGGAGTTGGGAGTTAGGAGTTGGGAGTTGGGAGTTAGGAGTTAGGAGTTAGGAGTTGGGAATTAAAAGTATCTTGAATCTTATTAATATTATTTGCAAAAAATAAAATCAGGCTGAACAAATTGGTAAACAATAAGTTAGTATCTGGGTAATCTGAAGTTTTTGTTAGACAAAGGCGGATTCATGTTCCAAGACATTACTGCTCAGATTGATTATTCTTCCTCATTTCCATATTTAGCGACAGTCTTAGGCATTTCTAGCGTAACGGGAACACTGGGTTGGCGCTGGTGGAAACAAAAGAACACATATAAATCCCTAGAATCACTTCCTTCTCCTCCCAAACACTGGCTATTAGGAAATCTTCCGCAAGTATTAGCAGCAGTGAAACAAAAGAAATTATTCCTGCAATTTTTTGATTGGAGTAAACAGCTAGGCTCGATGTATGTTATTTGGAATGGCAACCATCCAATTGTCATTTTAAGTAATCCGAAAGCGATTGAAGATACTATTGTCAACGGGATGAGAGATGGTAGCTTAATTAGATCTGAGCAAATGCGTAAAGCTTGGAACGATATGAGTGGCCCCATTATGATAGGAGAAACTGGGACTGAGTGGCAGTGGCGACGCAAGGTTTGGAATCCCGAATTCAGTTCTAGCAGTCTCTCTAAATATATTGAAATTATTAACCAAGCCTGCGAACAAGTAATTGAGACAGTCAAAGAAGCTGCACCACTAAGAGAAGTTGAGGTAGATCCTCTGTTTGTAGAACTAACAATGAGGGTAATTTCCTCTCTTGTGCTAGGCATTCCTGTGGATAGAAACAGTACTAGTCCTGAAGGGCCACCACTGGAAGTTACCAAGCTATACGAAGCGATGTCTGTTTTAGGCTATCGGTTCCTACGACAAGCTACTGGCGAGAAGAGATGGATGAAATACTTGCCAACTAAGAATTCACGAGATTATTGGGCAGCAAAGCGATATTTAGAGGAGTTTTTGATTCCCCGTGTAGACTTAGCTTTACAGATGAGAGAACAAAAGCAGACTGATTTACCACAAGTCAGTTCTTTGTTTAGGGAATCAATGTTAGTTAAAATTGCTGCCAAAGAACTAAAATACAATCGCGAAACATTAATAGCAGAATCTGTTGAACTCTTAATAGCTGGTACTGATACAACAGCCCATACTTTATCCTTTGCAGCAGGAGAGTTGAGCTTAAATCAAAGGATTTTTCAGCAAGCACGGGACATCGTTGACCAAGTTTGGCAAAGTAAAGGCTGTATTAATACAGAAAACCTCAAGGAGTTGGCTTATATTCGTGCAATTATCAAGGAGACATTGCGCCTTTATTCAATCGCCTCAGGCTCGACTTCATTGGTGGCTCAACGCGATACTGTAATTGAGGGTCAAGTAATTCCTCGCGGTACGAGAGTATCCTGGTCTATGCTTGCTGCTGGAAGAGATCCAGAAGTTTATGCTAATCCAGAAGTATTTCTACCAGAACGTTGGTTAGACAAGAGTAAGGAAACTAGTTCGCTGCCAATGATAGACTTTGGCTCAGGGACTCATCGTTGCTTGGGAGAGCATCTATCAATGCTGGAATCAACTGTGATGCTGGCATTATTATTGCGCTACTTCGACTGGGAATTAGTCAACGGTCGTTCATCTCTAGAAGAATTACAGCAAAACCTGTTAATTTATCCGTCCGATAAAATGCCAGTGCGCTTTCGATTGAGAAATTGGGAGTAAAGCTGTATTTCTATGGCAATTCTAATTCATTTATGAAAAGGGAACTCCAAAAAATAAATTATTCTACTTCAAATCGTTGACAGTCAACCGTCAACAATTTTCTATGGAATATTTTTTCTTTGGAAGTCCGAAAAATTGATTGCTGTCTCCATGATTAATTGAAAGACTGATATAGAAATGCTATAGAAATACAGAAATAAAATGCTTTTATCCAAAATAGTTAGGACTTACGCAAAAGTATGAATAAACTAACCGCAAAGGACGCAAAGGGCACGAAGTTATAAGAGTTTGAGAGAGTTCTTGCGTAAGTCCTAATAGTTTAAGAAACTCTAGGACTAAATTGATTACTTTTTAAACTTTCTTTAATCCTAACTTTATTTGTATGCCAGAACAACAATGGACTCTAGCAACAACAGAACAACCGCCAGAATGGTTCATCCAAGCAGTGAAACAGCATACACCGGCATCAAATGGAATGTATGCAGCACAATTGTTGTGGCAACGGGGAATTAAAGAAAAATCACAACTATTAGCTTTTATCAACCATAAAGCATACCAAGCAGCAAGTCCCTTTGAATTTGGACAAGAAATGCATTTGGCGATCGCTCGCTTACAAAAAGCTAGAGATAGTCATGAAAAAGTTGCGATTTGGGGAGATTTTGACGCTGATGGTATTACTTCCACTGCCGTACTTTGGGATGGATTGGGAGAGTTTTTTATCCAAAATATTGAGTTAATTTATTACATTCCCAATCGTTTAAAAGAATCCCACGGACTTAATAATCAAGGAATGGAGAACTTAGCAAAACAAGGTTGTAAATTAATAGTCACTTGCGATACTGGTAGCACCAATATTAATGAAATTATTTATGCTAAACAATTAGGTATCGATGTCATAGTTACTGACCATCACACATTACCTGAAGAACGCCCACCAGTCACAGCGATTATTAATCCGCGATATTTACCAAAAGAACATCAGCTATTTAATCTTTCTGGGGTGGCGGTAGCTTATAAATTAGTGGAAGCACTTTATCAAAGTTTGCCTGATGTTCCCCAACATCCAGTGGAGGATTTATTAGATTTAGTTGCAGTAGGATTAATTGCCGATTTGGTGCAGCTAAGTGGAGATTGTCGCTATTTAGCACAATTGGGAATTCAAAGATTACAAGCAGATTTTCAACAGCCACCATCAGCAAGAAGGCGACCGGGGGTCGGGCGATTATTAGAATTGTGCCAGAAAAGTGGCGATCGCCCCACAGATATTTCCTTCGGTTTAGGGCCTAGAATCAACGCCGTCAGCCGCATCCAAGGCGATGCTAGTTTCTGCGTTGAATTATTAACCAGCCGCGATATCAAACGTTGTCACGAATTAGCCGAAGTTACAGAACTGGCAAATACCCGTCGCAAATCCTTGCAAAAAGATGTACAAACACAAGTAGCACAAAAACTTACTCAACTAGATTTATCAACCACCAGCGTCATTGTCCTGGAAGATCCTCAATGGCCTGCTGGTGTATTGGGCTTGGTTGCTGGACAAGTAGCCCAAGAAACAGGGCGACCGACAATTTTGTTAAGTACAGAGGAAGCTGTTTTGGTAGACGCGGGGACGCGGGGACGCGGGGACGCGGAGAATGAATATATCCCCGCATCCCCGCGTCCCTCTGTCCCCGCGTCTTCTTCCCCGCTAGCCCGTGGTTCCGCCCGTTCGGTGAATTCGGTCGATTTGTATCAATTGGTAAAAGAACAAGCACATCTGTTGCATCGCTTTGGCGGACATCCTTTTGCTGCGGGTTTGAGTTTGCCGGTTGAGAATATTCCTTTATTCACAGCAGCGATTAATCAGCAGTTACGGCAATCTTTGGGCGGTACAACTCTCACGCCAACAGTGCAAGCAGACATAGTGGTAAAAGTTGCAGACTTAGGGAAAGAATTATTTTTAGAACTGAAATTACTTGAACCTTGTGGAATGGGTAACCCTGTTCCCAAATTGCTAATTCAAAATTGCTGGTTTGAAAATAGTTGGCATCGCAATCAACAAGATTGGCGAGGAAAAAAGGTACAGTATATTAAAACTGAGTTTGATATTCGGGATGATTCAACTAGAAGCCCCTTTCCTGGTATTTGGTGGGGACACTACAAAGATGAATTGCCCATAGGTAGGTGTGATTGTATAGCAGAAATCGACTACAACACCTTCAAAAAACGCTATGAAATTAGATTAATTGCTGTGCGTCCAAGTGAAAACTCAGCACTCACTACTCAGTATTCACCATTCATTCTCGACTTACGGAATCAGGACAACTCAGCACAGACGCCATTAATCCCGTCTCTACCCACTTCGGCACTGATTCTTGAACATTGTCCGACGAACTGGGATGATTTACGTGCATGGTTGCGGCGATGTTTAAATGCTACCGTTGATAATCAACAACTAGCGATCGCTTGGTCTAAACCCAACCACCAATCACCAAAACAAATTTGGCAGACCTTGGTTGGTGTTGCCAAATATCTCAGTCGTACCAATCAAACAGTTACTCGCGTAAAACTTTTAGATAAACTTGGAATTAGCGATCGCACCTTATTTTTAGGAATCAAAGCTTTAAAATATTACGGTTTTACAGTAACAAGAGAAGACCGCAATTTGCAAATCACCTGGAATCCCAACAATGTTTTTGAAACTAAGGGTGATGCGGCTGTTACACAATTTTTAGCCGCCATCAAGGAAGAACAATTCCAGCAAAACTACTTTGCAGAGGTGCCACTATCTACCATTGTTGCCATGATTAATACTCAGTAATGTGGCGATCGCTTTTAATTTATTTATCAGGCTAAGATTTTTTCGGGTGCGATGGAGCGATCGCACACTACATCTTGCTACACTAAAAAGAACCTGCGGTAATTACGGTATGGTTTCGCCTGAGTTTAGTTGTGAATCAAAACCGAGCGTTGTTGAATTTACTGATGTATCTACCATTTACAAGTTAGCAATCTAGGAAGTAAAGAATTAACCTTATGCCCTCTCCAGGCTTTTCTCAGAGACTACGAGATTTGGAAATACACATTAGCAAAGACCTAGAACTACTTAACGAGTTTGAAGAAGCATTGCGCTACGAGACAAACCCTCGTGTCAAGGCTGGGTATCGCCAGGAAATTCAGCGGCAATACGATTCACTTGCTCGCTACAAGCAAGAGTACGCTCAACTAGAGCAAGGATTATCTAATGTTCCAAATGCTCAGATGCGGAAAGTTGAAAACCAATTACAGCACATGGATGCGAAGTTAAATGTTTTACTCAATGGTCAAGTTGTAATTTATGAAAATCAGAATCAAATGCGTCAAGCCTTATTGAATCGCTATGATGCTATAGAACGAGCCATAATTAGTGCTATTACTCAACAACTAGACCAAACACAATTAATTTTGATTCAGAACCTCATAGATGCACTGGAAAAAAACTTGATTTCAGAGCAAGAAATCCAACAAATGTTAGTAGCACTAGAAAAACGGATTCCTGCTTTACCTGTGAGTAATCTAGCAGTAACTGAAATTATCAAAAATCCTGAGCTAGATGCCAAACATAAATTAAAAATAACTCTACCGATTGTGCCAATGCTTGTGGAGTACGAAGGTGAGTTAGAGTTTGGAACTGGTTTGAACATTAAGTCTGCTTGGGAACAGTTAATAGCTAAGTTGCGGAGGAATTAAGGTATGTATGCTCGGCTTGAAGACCTTAAAAAGCAACTGGCAAAGGATAGAGAGCTATGGAACAATCTACAAGATGAGCTACGTTGTGAAACAGATCCGAGGCGACAGCTTAAGTTAAAAAATGAGATTCAAAAGACAGATCAAAGGATACAAGAGCATGAAAATGAGATTAACAAAATTGAGCAAAATTTAAGAGAATCGCAAGTTTCAAAAAATCAGCAACAAACTTTCGTTAATAATGATAATTCTTCAAAATTAGAAACAGATGATTTTCAAACAGTAACAAAT
>NZ_JACKZU010000384.1:0-7766 GCF_014222165.1 Nostoc sp. 2RC | reverse complement strand
GGGGGAGACGCGGGGACGCGGGGACGCGGGGACGCGGAGAATGACCTATGCCCAATATATGTAAACTTCCCCACAGAACCTCAAGAATTGTTGCTGGGATTTCTCAACAGTACGATAGATGCCCAAATCCGAGAGATGGTTGGTTTCCAGTCACAGATGGAAAGCAAGACGATGGCTTCTTTACCAGCTGCGGTGCGAGAGTGGTTGCCAGCTTTAACTGATGCATCTGGTAAAGTTAATGCAGATCCAATTGAAGTGGAACGACTAGAGGCGGCACTTAAGGCTTGGACTATGCCGCTACAATATCAATTAACTCTGAAGACACTCTTTCGCACTTGTTTTCAACTGCGTTCTCCGGAATTTGGAGAAAAAGATTGGACATTGGCGTATTTTCTGCAAGCAGCTGACAATCCAGAATTTTTGGTGGATGCAGCAACAATTTGGCACAATCCAGTTGAACGATTGGTATATGAAAATCGCACAATTGACCAACCCCAAGAAACATTTTTGCGGGGTTTGGGGTTAGCTTCGAGATTGTATCCAGTTGTTGCAGCGAATTTAGAAACAGAATATCCCCAATCTTGCCGTCTCAACCCCATCCAAGCTTATGAGTTTATCAAGTCTGTGGCTTGGAGGTTTGAAGATAGCGGTTTGGGGGTGATTTTACCTCCGAGTTTGACCAACCGTGAAGGATGGGCGAATCGTTTGGGTTTGAAGATTACCGCCGAAACTCCAAAAACAAAGCAGGGACGTTTGGGGTTGCAGAGTCTATTGAACTTCCAATGGCAATTGGCAATTGGCGGACAGAATATTTCCAAAGCCGAGTTTGATAAACTTGTGGCTTTAAATAGCCCCTTGGTAGAAATTAATGGCGAGTGGGTGGAATTGCGACCCCAAGACATCAAGACAGCCCAAGCCTTTTTCGCTTCCCGCAAAGACCAAATGGCGCTGTCTTTGGAAGATGCTTTGCGTCTGAGTACAGGGGATACCCAGGTAATTGAAAAGTTACCAGTGGTTAGCTTTGAAGCCTCTGGCGCATTGCAAGAGTTAATAGGGGCGCTAACCAATAATCAAGCCATTGAACCTCTGCCCACACCAGCCAGCTTTCAAGGACAGTTGCGACCTTATCAACAACGCGGTGCAGGTTGGCTATCCTTCTTGGAACGTTGGGGCTTGGGCGCATGTCTGGCGGATGATATGGGATTGGGTAAATGCGTAGCACCTGATACATTAATTGATGTCAATGGACTGTTACGCACAGCCGAGACAATTTGGACAACTCATGCTGGAGAAACAGAGTTTGACGGCGAAGGATTTTGGGCTAACCCCACTCAACAGTTAGTAGTTAATTCGATAAATGAGAAAACTGGCAAAATTGTCCAGGCTAATGTCAGAAAGTTGTATCGCCAGCAAGTCTGTGAGAAATTACGAAAAGTCACTCTAGAAGACGGTAGCAGTGTTAGCATCACTCATCGTCATAAGCTGCTGACAAATAAAGGTTGGACAAATAATTTACGAGTAGGTGATTACGTCTGTGTACCAGGTAAAACCCTTTGGAATGGACAACCACAAGACCCAGACTTAGTGAAGTTTCTTGCTTGGCAGATTGCCGAAGGGCATGAAATACCCGATGCCGGACAATTGACAATATCACAAAAAGATACTCTGCCGTTGGAAAATCTAATCCAGACTTTTCAGCGGATAGGAAAACGCTATAACCTCAAAATTAACAGCCCTAATATCTCTAGTTTTCCTAATCGAGTTCCTTTTCTTCGAGTTAGCAGCCAAGCCTATCGCCGATTCTTAGAAACTAAAGGTTATGTTTGGGGTAAATTATCCGCAGAAAAATCTATTCCGCCCTTCATTATGCAGGCAGACTTGGATAGCGTGCGGATATTTTTACAAAACTATTTTGATGCTGAGTCTGCCGTTATTTTTAGTATGCGGAGCATTGAGATTGCTACAGCTTCACCTTTACTAATTCAGCAACTTTCTGCACTATTGCGGCGCTTTAACATTTGGTTACGAATATCGGCTAAAAAGAAGTGCGCTACGAATGGAACTCGGACTTTACGCACCTACTATATTGGTGTAATTGATGGAAATTCTGCACGCAGATTTTTCCAAGCTATTGGTTTTAGTAATTCCCAAAAACAGCACAAATTAAAACAAATTTGTCAAGCTGTAAGTAACACTAATATTGAAGGAATTCCTGCTGGAGATATTGTTGCTCAAACAGTTACAACAACAAAGTTACCGTTGCGGCATTTGGGAATGCACAACACTGTTTATATTAATGGCTCACAGCAATTTTTCCAAGATAGTTTGCAGGGAGTTATTACTGGCATAAACCGCATTATTAATGGAGAAGCTCAACAGGATTATCAACTACTAAAACCTTCAAAATGGACAATTAAAACCCTGACAGCTTATGCTCAACTGGACATAAAACAGTTAAGTTTAACTAGGCAGTCTTTACAAAACCTACTCGAACAAGAAGTATTTTATTGCCGAATTAAATCTATAGAGGAGATAGATTATAATGGATGGGTTTATGACTTTGAAGTTAGCGAACATCACAATTTTGTAGCTAACAATATTATCTGCCATAATACTATCCAATTTATCGCTTTTCTTCTTCATCTCAAAGAACAAGATGCCCTAGAAAATCCAACTCTATTGGTTTGTCCAACCTCAGTTTTAGGCAACTGGGAAAGAGAAGTCAAGAAATTTGCTCCAAGTATAAAAATTTTGCAATATCACGGTGATAAACGTCCTAAAGGAAAGACGTTTTTAGAAGTAGCTAAAAAACATGATTTAGTTATCACTAGTTACTCACTGATTCATCGCGATATTAAATTATTAGAAAGCGTCCCTTGGCAGATAATTGTTTTAGATGAAGCACAAAATGTGAAAAATTCCGATGCCAAGCAATCAAAGGCAGTGCGGCAATTAGCAGCAAATTTTCGGATTGCGATGACAGGGACGCCAGTGGAAAATAGACTGCAAGAATTGTGGTCGATTTTGGATTTTCTCAATCCTGGATATTTAGGTAATAAGCAATTTTTCCAGCGACGGTTTGCCATGCCAATTGAAAAGTATGGGGATACCGCTTCTTTAAGTCAATTACGTTCGTTAGTTCAACCATTCATCCTGCGACGATTAAAAAGCGATCGCGAAATTATTCAAGACTTGCCAGAAAAGCAAGAAATGACAGTATTTTGTGGTTTAACTGCCGACCAAGCCGCACTTTATCAACAAGTAGTAGAAGCATCTTTAGCAGAAATTGAATCTGCCGAAGGATTGCAACGTCGGGGGATGATTTTGGCTTTACTCATTAAACTTAAACAAATCTGCAATCACCCAGCGCAATATTTGAAACAAACGACATTAGAAAAACATCATTCAGCGAAACTGTTGCGCCTAGAAGAAATGTTGGAAGAACTTTTAGCAGAAGGGGATGCCTATGGTGCTGGTGGAGAACGCGCTTTAATTTTTACTCAATTTGCTGAGTGGGGTAAATTGCTCAAACCCCATTTAGAAAAACAATTGGGACGAGAAATATTATTTTTGTATGGTAGTACGAATAAAAAACAACGCGAGGAAATGATAGACCGTTTCCAACACGATCCCCAAGGGCCACCGATTATGATTTTGTCTCTCAAAGCAGGTGGCGTAGGATTGAATTTAACACGAGCAAATCACGTGTTTCATTTTGATAGATGGTGGAATCCAGCCGTAGAAAATCAAGCTACAGACCGAGTATTTCGCATTGGTCAAACCCGCAATGTACAAGTACATAAATTTGTTTGTACTGGCACTCTAGAAGAAAAAATTCACGACATGATTGAAAGTAAAAAACAACTAGCCGAACAAGTTGTAGGTGCAGGTGAAGAATGGTTGACTGAACTAGATACAGACCAACTTCGGGATTTATTAATTCTTGACCGCAATGCAGTAATTGACGAAGATGCAGAATAAATTTGTAATCATTGCACTTTTTTAATTAATCTGCAATTGGATTCCCACAAGCGAGAAACAAAACGCAATTCCCAGTACAAAATCCGTCTTGAAAAGTTTAGATGCCTGTGGCAAGCCTCTTCGGGTCTACGGCGGAAGCCGATGCTCTAACTTTTCGCAAAATCTAAAATCCAAAATGGTATAACCATGACTAATTATACTCTACAAGCTAGTCGAGAATGGTGGTCGCAGCAATGGCTAGATTTACTAGATTCTTATCGTTTTAAAAAGCGTTTGGAACGTGCTAGAAACTATGCACGTCAAGGAAATGTTTTAAGTATTGAGTTTCAAGGGGCAAAAGTATTAGCCAGGGTACA
Source organism: Nostoc sp. 2RC (assembly GCF_014222165.1). Lineage (NCBI taxonomy): Bacteria > Bacillati > Cyanobacteriota > Cyanophyceae > Nostocales > Nostocaceae > Nostoc > Nostoc sp. 2RC. Next base: position 3,429 of record NZ_JACKZU010000384.1, on the reverse strand, counting down.
AGGTAGTGAAGTGGAACCTTATAAAGTTTCCCTTTACCTTGAACCTTTTAGCGACGAACAATGGGGTTATGTCATTGAAACTATGTCCCAAAAAGCAATTTTCGCTGCCAAATTATTGGCGGGGGAAATGCCGCAAAACATAGCAGAAGTTTTCACAGCTAATGGTCTTTCGTTATTTCCTTTTACCCTTGGCGATGTCCGCAGTAAATGTTCTTGCCCTGATAAGGCAAATCCCTGTAAGCATATTGGTGCAGTATACTATCAATTAGGCGATCGCTTTAGTGAAGACCCTTTTGTACTCTTTCAATTACGCGGACGCACCAAAGAACAAATTCTCAGCGATTTACGACAGCTACGTAGTGGCAAGATAGAAGCTGTAACTCCAGAAACACCTGATGTTCAACAATCAATTCCTGACAACAAATATTCAGTAAAAATAGACTCTTTCTGGCAATACAATGAACCACTAGAGTCATCTTTGGTAGTAATTGTACCTTCAGCAAGCGAGACAATATTAGATGTATTAGAAGCAATTCCTTTAGCCAAGGAAGAGGAAAATGTAGTCAATTTAACTTCCACAGATGTAGTCATGAAGTATTTGAGTACTGTTTACACAAATGTTAGCCAGAAAGCTGTTTTAGCAGCAATGAATGTAGGAGGAAGTTGACTCAATTTTAAATTTTGGATTGGAGTAAAAATAAAAAAATTTAACCAATTTTTTAGTTTGTTGAAATTTATTTATAGGTAAAAAAAGATTTTCCTCATATCAAAGCCATCTACATTGATTGATTTATATCCTCTAGTTACAATTTTTTTCTCATCCGAATAGATGGCATTTTTCGACCAGAACGTAGGGTATGTTCTTCAAAACCTTCATTCATATAACCATTAACTTGATAAAATAGTTCAGCGTTAAGCGAAGCGTTCAGATGTAATTCCGACAATCCTTGCTCACGCGCTAATCGCTCTAACTCTTGAAGTATTGCAGCTCCTACTCCACAACGACCGAAACTTGGAGCCACATACACAGCACGTACTTCACTATTACTGACAACAATTGCACCGAAGCCCACAATTTGACCATCAATTTCTGCCACAATTCGGGTTTCTTCGCCAACAACAGTATTGTCTGCAAAGGCTTTGATTTTAGAGGGCGTAATTGGAGATCCCCAATCTTGAATAATTTCCTTTGGATAACACGATGAAGCTGTTCCATGAATCGCCCCTCGGTGTACCTTGAAGACGCTCTCTGCATCTGATGGCAGACAACTTCGTATTTTTATATCTGACTTGACAACTTCCGACATGATATTCTCCTGATGAAGGATTTATCTGTTTTATTAAAAGTATCTTTGCTAGCTAGTGGTCTATCGCATTAATTTTGAGGGTTTTAAAGAACGAACCGCAAAGAACGCAAAGAGCGCAAAGTAAGAAAAATTAAGAATAAGTTCACTTATCAGAACTAATGGGACAGACCACTAGTGGTCTATCGCATTAATTTTGTAGGAAAAAAATGTTCGTAGTAAGGACTTTAGTCCTTGCTTTTTAAGCACTATAGTACATACTGCAAACTTATCAGAAGCGATAGACCACTAGTTAAAGGTGCGGAATGTAGGTTAAAATTCTTGCTCTCCAACATTCGTGCAAGAAGTCTATTGTCCAAATTCCAGCCTAGCCTGTTCTACCAAATCACCAGTCACAACCTCTTGTTGAGCTTGACGAGCCAACGCTTCAATTCGAGCTTTTGCTTGAGGACGAACAAAAAAGGGAATATTTTGCAGCTTTTCCTTAGCTTCCGCTGTCCAGCGTAAGGTATCGATAAAATCTGATTCACTCATAAGTCCTGTTAGATAATTCTGACTTCTACTATTTTCTATAAAAAAAACTCTTGCTTTGAAGCAAGAGTCTGTAAACTAATTGATTGTCAGTGATGAAAGAAACTTTGTAACCTAGTCGAGGAAATCCATCGACATTACTGGTTCATTTTCACGGTCAATACCTTTTTCAAAACCACCAGCAGCTGCACGAGCGCGACCAGCGTGCCATAAGTGGCCGATTAGGAAGAAGAATCCTAATACGAAGTGAGAACATGCCAACCAAGCGCGAGGAGACACGTAGTTGAAGGAGTTAATTTCGGTAGCCACACCACCTACAGAGTTCAGAGAACCTAGAGGAGCATGGGTCATGTATTCAGCAGCACGACGAGCTTGCCAAGGCTGAATATCGTTCTTGATTTTTTCTAGGTCAAGACCGTTGGGGCCGCGTAGAGGCTCTAACCAAGGGCCACGGAAATCCCAGAAGCGCATGGTTTCACCACCGAAGATGATTTCACCAGTAGGAGAGCGCATCAAGTATTTACCCAAACCTGTGGGGCCTTGGGCAGAACCAACGTTAGCACCTAAGCGTTGGTCGCGAATCAAGAAAGTAAGAGCTTGAGCTTGAGAAGCTTCAGGGCCGGTAGGGCCAAAGAATTCGCTGGGGTAAACAGTGTTGTTGTACCAAACCATGATGGAGGCAATGAAGCCCATCAAAGAGAGGGCACCCAAGCTGTAGGATAGGTATGCTTCACCAGACCAGATGAAGGCACGACGCGCCCAACCAAAAGGCTTGGTCAGAATGTGGTAGATACCGCCAGCAATACAGATAAAGGCAATCCAAATATGACCGCCGATAACATCTTCCAAGTTATCTACGCTGACAATCCAGCCTTCGCCACCGAAAGGAGACTTAATCAGATAACCAAAGATAACTGCTGGATTGAGTGTTGGGTTAGTAATGATCCGAACATCACCACCACCTGGTGCCCAGGTATCATAGATACCACCAAAGAACATTGCTTTCAGCACCAACAACAGGGCACCGGTTCCCAAAATAATCAGGTGGAATCCGATGATGTTGGTCATCTTGTTCTTGTCTTTCCAGTCGTAACCAAAGAATGAAGAGTATTCTTCTAAGGTTTCTGGGCCACGAACGGCGTGATAGATACCGCCAAAGCCAAGGACTGCGGAGGAAATTAGGTGCAGTACACCAACAACAAAGTAGGGGAAGGTATCGATAACTTCACCGCCAGCACCAACACCCCAGCCCAAAGTGGCAAGGTGAGGCAGCAGGATCAACCCCTGCTCATACATGGGCTTTTCAGGAATGAAGTGAGCGACTTCAAACAAAGTCATTGCTCCAGCCCAGAATACAATCAAACCAGCGTGAGCAACGTGAGCGCCCAGTAGTTTGCCAGAAAGATTGATTAAACGAGCGTTACCAGACCACCAGGCAAACCCGGTAGATTCTTGGTCGCGTCCAGCACCGCCTAAAATATTTGGTCTATTAGAGAGCGTTACCACGTGGTAATACCTCCTCAGGGAATACAAATTGTTCGTGGATCTGATCTTGAGGAGCCATCCAAGCGCGGATACCCTCGTTGAGCAAAAT
>NZ_JACKZU010000383.1:0-7780 GCF_014222165.1 Nostoc sp. 2RC | reverse complement strand
TATTTGAAACCTTTCCCCCTTCCCCTTTCCCCTTTCCCCGAACCGTATTGCCTACGCCCGCGCTTTCAAGGACAAATATCTCTTACTGCCAACTTTTGCAGCATCTATAATTAATCTTGCCCTATTTAGTTCGTTACCATGTCGGAAGAAGATCTCCGTGCCGCGAGGCTGGAAAAAGTAGATCAGCTAAAGCAGTTAGGCACTAATCCCTACGCCTATCGTTGGGAATCCACCAATCACGCAGCGCAGTTACAAGAACAATTTGCCAATTTAGCCAGTGGTGAAGAAGTTGATTTAGAAGTTGCCATAGCCGGACGCATTATGGCGCGTCGGGTTTTCGGTAAATTGGCTTTCTTCACCTTACAAGACCAAACCGGCACGATTCAGCTTTATTTAGAGAAAAATCGCATCCAAGAAAGCATGGCAGATATTGATGCCGATGCGTTCAATCACTTGAAACAACTTACAGATGCAGGCGACATCTTAGGAGTCAAAGGTACTATCAAACGGACTGAAAAGGGCGAGTTATCTGTCTACGTCAAACAATACACCATCCTGACTAAATCTCTGTTGCCCCTACCCGACAAGTGGCATGGATTGACGGATGTTGCCAAGCGCTACCGTCAGCGCTACGTTGACTTGATTGTTAACCCAGAAGTGCGGCAAACTTTCCGCCGTCGCGCCCAAATCACTGCCGGGATTCGTCGCTATTTAGAAGAACGGGATTTTCTAGAAATTGAAACGCCAGTTCTACAAAGTGAAGCTGGGGGTGCAGATGCACGTCCATTTATCACTTACCACAACACTTTAGAAATGGAGTTGTATCTGCGAATTGCCACAGAACTTCATTTGAAGCGGTTAATTGTAGGTGGGTTTGAAAAAGTGTTTGAATTAGGGCGAATTTTCCGCAATGAGGGAATTTCCACTCGACACAATCCCGAATTTACAACTATTGAAATTTACCAAGCCTACGCCGACTACAACGATATGATGGCGCTAACAGAAGGAATTATTACCACTGTTGCCCAAGAAGTACTCGGCACGCTAAAAATTACCTACCAAGGTGAATCTATAGATTTAACACCACCTTGGCGACGGGTAACGATGCACGATTTAGTTAAAGAGTTTACCGGGCTAGATTTTCAATCTTTCCAAACTTTGGAAGAAGCAAAAATAGCAAGTAAAAATGCTGGTTTGGAAGCAATAGACGATGTGCAATCTATTGGGAAACTCTTGAATGAAGCTTTTGAACAAAAGGTAGAAGAAAAGTTAATTCAGCCTACCTTTGTAATTGATTATCCAGTGGAAATTTCCCCGTTAGCAAAACCCCACCGTTCTCAACCTGGTTTGGTGGAAAGATTTGAGTTATTCATAGTCGGGCGGGAAACTGGCAATAGCTTCTCAGAACTTACCGATCCCATCGACCAAAGAGAACGCTTAGAAGCGCAAGCTGCTAGAAAAGCTGCTGGTGATTTAGAGGCGCAAGGTGTAGACGAAGACTTTTTGGCAGCTTTGGAATATGGTATGCCGCCTACTGGTGGTTTAGGAATTGGAATCGATCGCTTAGTAATGTTACTAACAGATTCTCCCAGTATTCGGGATGTAATTGCTTTCCCCCTACTCAAACCTGAAGGCAACGTTATTAAGCAATTTACCCACGATGTAAAAACTCAAACACTAACTATTGAATTTGATAGCGGAAGTGTTTATGAGTATTTCAAAGTACCTCCCAGTATCAAGGAAGGCTTAGATAATGCACCATCCAAAGGTCAATATTTCAACAAGTTTATTAAAGGGAAATTTAAGTACGAACAACTGAGTTGAGACAGTAATTCTTAAGTAGGGTGCGTTATGGCTTTAGCTTAACGCACCATTTTTATGCCTCATTCTTTTATTACCTTAGTTGCACTTACTTATTTACACCTGTATTAAAATGGTGCGTTGCGCTGCGCGACAACACACCCTACTTTTTCTAAGATATAACTAATTACATTCAGAATTCTGAACTAATTCGCCACTTCAGCTAGTTCAATAATTCGGCCTTCATAGTCCTTGACCAAAAAATTCAGGGGCTTGCTGTTACGAATTTTGAATTTTAAACCGCGCACTTCTACTCGCATTAAAATCATTTCCAGACATTCGTGGTCAAAGCAGACATGACGTTGCTGATTTTTGCTACCTAAACTTGCACCTGTAATGACGTGTAGTTGGGTATTTTTCTTTAATTGATACCACAGTCCTTCACTGCCGTTATTCATGGTTTTGCTAGACAAACTCGGTGAGGTAGACATATAAAGCGGATCGATTCCAGTTGCACCTATGGTTTGTTCGTAGTTGTAGTAGTAGTGCAAAGGCACTTCAGCGGCGGGTAAATCTAGCAGCCCTTCATACAACTGTCGGGCAATCTCCAAATCTGACACCATCACAGTGTGTACTTTTGGCGCACTGGTGAGGAACATCCACATGGCACCAGCGTAAGCCGCCAACAGCATTACCATAATCCCTTGGGTGGAGAAGAGGCTATCTAAAGGCAGGGAGGGCAAGAAGGAGGCTAAAGTAAGGGGACTGAAAAGGAATGAGATCGCGCTAACTGCTATAACCATGAACAAATAAGGATTCTATAAGGTAGAGGTTTTTATGATTGTCGATTAAGACTAAAATTAAGTCCTTGTTTTTTAGTTTATCAATATTTAACTAGTCTGAGTCTGGGGCTACAAATTGAGCAACACCAAGATATTATGCGATTAACTACAAGAGTGCAATTGCCAAAATTATTTTTAACAACTATCAATCTCAAGGCTGATGCAAATTCCTTCTTTTCCTGAAGCTAATCACCCCCTGGTTAAGTCGCTGTTTCATCACAGTGACGATGAATTACTGGCTCTGTTTCAGCAGTATCCTGATGCTGGCAAATATTTTACAGTGATTTTTTGCCGCTATAGCCCCATAGTGTATACCTTAATTCGGCATTCGGCGCGATCGCCTGTACAAGCAGATTATCTGTTCGCCCTCACTTGGCGACATATTTACTATGAACTCGGTGGATTAAATTTAAGTGGCGGTGCATCCGCTCAAGAAGCTTTAACCATGCAAAATTGGTTAATTAACATGACTGCTTTTTGTATAAACGAGATTAAAGTACCACCCACAGAAGCAATTCACTATTCTCTAGAAGCAACTTCACCGCCGTTATGGTGTTATGTAGAACAAGCATTAGATCAATTACCTCCAATTCTGCGCTTAATTGTGTTGATGTCTCAAACTTTTCATTGGAGTGACACGAGAATTGCTGCTTATTTGCAAGCTGAAGGAGAAGCGATCGCCCCGAACGAAGTAGCCAATTTTCTTCAGGAAGGCTATCGTATGCTAGAGGACAAATTACCTACAGATATTCGTGCTATTTATCTTGGTGAAGATTTTTCTCAAGCTTAGTTTACGTATAAATGCGAGTATTCGTTGTCTTCAAATTAAATTTAAAACTTCACTTTAGACCTTCTACTTAAGCCTGCAATTTGATGGGTAAGTTTTATGAGACAACAGCTTGTATTTCCCAGGCACAAGATAAACGTTGATGTAACTGCGAGTTTTCATCACCAAGTACTTTTGTATGGCTTTTTATTGTTTACTTTTGTGCTGACTCCTATAGCGGCGGGTGCGGTTGATATTACCGAACAACTCCACCGTCCTTTAAATAGTTCTGTTGGGCGACAATCAAGAGATGAAGCAGACACTTTGCTGCGTATCGGCGAACAACAATACGCTTCTGGATATGCCAACAAAACAATTACTTCCTGCTTGCAAGCCCTAGAACTATATCATTCAATTGGTGACCTAAAAGCCCAAGGTTTAACTTATAATTTGCTTGCTAAAGCTTATATCCAGCTAGGTAGTTCCAAAGAAGCGGAAGATGCTTTACGGCGAGGATTAGCCATTGCTCGCGATACTAAAGATTTTCAATCTCAGATTTTTGTCCTGAACAATATTACTACATTTCTACTGCAAGAAGGAGAATTCGCTGCTGCTGGTAAAACTGCCCAAGAGGCATTTACAATTGCTCAAAATGTCAAAAATATTGAAGGTCAAGGACTATCTTTGAGTAATTTGGGATTAGTCGCAGCTAGGTTGGGAGATTACAACAAAGCAATTAAATTATATGAAAATGCCTTAATTTATCGCCGTCAAACTGGTGATACCATTGGTGAGGCAAATACCTTAAATAATTTGGGTGATGCTTATTTAGCAGCGGGGAATTATCAAGATACCATTGGTACTTATGGTGCAGCAATGGGGATTGCTAAAATCAATAGCGATCGCACCAATCAATTAAGAGCAATCGATGGTTTAGTTACAGCTCACAGTGGTGTTGGTCGCCACGAACGGGCTTTTGACTTATTACAGGAGCGTTTAATACTCGCTAAAGAATTACAAAATGTGCGAGAAGAATTAAAATCTTTTGAATCCTACGCTAAATTATACGAGCAGTTAGGTAATTACCCCACTGCTCGTAACTTTTATGAAAGAGCGATTATACTGGCACGAAAATTAGAAGACAGCAAACAAGAAGTACTACTGGTGGATAAGCTCACTAAAATGCTCAGACGATAAAGGAATTTTGGATTTTGGATTTACCGCACTTAGCCCAGCATTCTTACATTAGTGCTGGGTCTAAGTCCCCAGTGATTGCATTCTGAATTCTCTTTTAATTCAAAAACACTGAACCGCTTGGTTCGATTCTCATAGCACTTCTGCCTTGCGTTGCATCCGTCGCTTCATTAAATGTAACTTCCAAGTTTCCTGCTTCTGATGAGGGTTGTGGAGTAACCGTCAGTTGTCCGCCATCTTCTCGTTCAAATGTTACTGTTACTGGTGCGCTTAGACCTTGGAGTGTAACATCGGATTTACCTGCTAGCGATCGCGGTGCGGTATCGCCAATAACTTGGTAAGTTATTTTGGCCGCAGTGTCATTCACCAATCTGACGTTAACTCTACCATTTGCCAGTGCAATTCTAGCACTAGGGGCTTGTCGTGATTGTACTGGTACTGGAGGTACTTGTCCTTGGGTTGGAGGAACCGGGGCTGGTGGTACAGCACCTGGTTGTGGTGGTACTGGAGGTTCTTCACCACCTACACCCAATCGTGCTTGTTCTGGTGATGGAGTCGCAGGGACGGGGAGAAGTCCTTGGGCTGCTAGTCTTTGGGTTAAGGCGTTGGGAGGACATCCTTGGGGTACTACAACGCGAGAGTTATGTGGTTCTTCGTAAAAAATACTAGGACAAGGATTAACGCGAGGAGTAGATTGTTGTGCCAGTGCTTGAGGAATCGCTGGCAATGTGATTAGTAGTCCTCCGCAAATAGCACCTAAAAATTCAGCAGATTTGCGGAAAATTGCAGAATTATTAATCATTATTAACTCCTGAAAATAATTGGATTGTCTGATTTGTAAAATTTGAAATGTAAAAAAATTAGGACTCAAATTTCATGATTTGTCAGGATTTTAGTGAGACAAGTATATTAATTAGGTATGTAATCATAGTTATTTAACAACTCTGACTTTTAAATTTTGAGTTCTAAAGTAATTACATTTTTAAATTAATAAATAATTTATGTGTTTTACATCTAACTCTAGACTTGAAAATCATATTTTTTGGACATAAAACTTACTCCTGAAGGCTGAAAAACTCAAATTTACTATTGTTGAGTGTTGACTATGAACCCTCAACAGTCAACATTTAACCCGAATAATTTATTTTTTGGAGTACCCTCAAGACTCCAAAGTTATTGGTAAAGTCACGGTGAAGGTGGTGCCAATGCCTTGGGTGCTTTCAACTTGAATGTGACCCTGGTGATGTTCGACAATAGCAGCAGCGATCGCTAATCCCAATCCTGAACCAGTAACGCTGGCAGTAGCTTTGTTCCCAGTATGAGTACGTGCAGGGTCTACCCGATAAAAGCGGTCAAACAAGCGCGGTAGTGCTTCTGGTGGAATTCCCACTCCAGTATCACTGACTTTCACTTGCAACTGGCTGCCAGTATAACGTCGTCCAGAAACCCGATTTATTCCCTCTATGCGTGCCAATTCGACTTTCACCTGTCCCCCTGCTGGTGTGTAATGCAAGGCATTGGTAATCAAATTTGTGAACAGTCGCACCAATTGATCCCAATTACCCACGAGGGTAAACCAATTTTCTAGTAATTTCTGGCTAGTTTCCGAAGCGGGAGGATCGACTAAGTGTAGAGTCAAGGCTATTTGTTTTTCTGGAAATAACAGTTGTTGTTCTTCAAGTACTTCCATCAACAAAGCATCCAACGGACAAGGTGCAAAGGCATCTTTGCTAATACCACTATCTTGTCTTGCGAGAAAAAGTAAATCGTTGACTAACCTACCCAAACGCTGTGTTAAGCGTTCCACTATCTTTAACTGCTGGCGATATTGCAAAGAAGCACTAGTTTCTACTTCTGCTAATTCCAAGTCAGCAAGGGCGACTTGCACATTAGTTTGAATCAAAGTGATGGGACTTCTCAGTTCATGAGAAGCATCAGCAGTAAATTGTTTGAGACGTTGATATGACTCACCCACTGGTTCCATAGCTTTACCTGAAAGAAACCAGCCACTTGCTCCCACAGAAACCAGCATTAACCCAATACCCAGCGCCAAATCAAAAATAAATTCACGACTCGGCTTAGTAACTTCAAACCAAGGATGGCTGACACGCAGATATCCTAATACTTGCCGTCCCACTTCCACCCGTTGTGTGACTTGTCGCAATAAGAGTGGGGAGTTGGGAGTTAGGAGTGAGGAGTTAGGAGTTAGGAGTTTACGATCTTCTGTTTTCTCTGTCTCACTTTTTCCCTTGACTACACGAACAGTTTCACCAGTGCGGTTGCCATGAATGGGAATATTTAAAGGTTCGGATAGTGTTGACCAAAGTAATTCACCTGTGGGGCTAAACCATTCTAGGTCAATGTGGTCATCTTCTACGCTGTCGGCATTGTCAGGAAAACTCGCCTCTACATTAATGCGAAATTTATCAGCGTCGGAATTGACTGGCTCAATTATGAGTCTAGACGCACAAGGGCTTGTTGTTAGACATCGCTCTACTATTTCCACTACATGGTTGAGGGTATCGTCAATTCGCTCAATCAGTGTACTGCGGACGTATAAATAAACGCCACTTGCAAATAGTAGTAGTAATACCGCAGTTACCGCAGTGTACCAAATTGCAAGACGGCGGCGAGTAGCCTGAAACATGTTTTTCACTCCACTTTTTTAACTTAATATCTTTAAATTACGTATTTATACGGCTAAAAAATAACTCAATTTTTGAGCTTTGGTGATTTTGCTGAGGTTGAATTTTTGTTCGAGAATTACACTCTTGTTGCAGTAAATCTGCTGAGTCCCTTTTTATTCTTTGTAAAGAGAATAAAACAATTTGCTTTTGAACTATCTACATCTACCGAAACGCTGTTGAGTGCATCGAACCACAGAAACCAAAAATAAATTAGAAATTTAAGTATTAAATAATGATTTATTTCCGACATTAGTCAATGCCAAATACTTTGAGTTCCCAAAATCTTTTACTGTGAAATCTTTGAAAAAATCCAGTCAGACAATTGGCAATATCTCCCTAATGAGATTCAAAAAAAAAGTAAAAATTCTGGGGATATATTTGTTATCCTCGACATTTTTTTACGGAATTATATGTATTGAAATATCTGCGATCGCCACCAATGTAAATAGTCAAAATAATGTTGATTCAACCAATAATCACAACAATTTATT
>NZ_JACKZU010000382.1:0-7787 GCF_014222165.1 Nostoc sp. 2RC | reverse complement strand
ATCCAAGTTGTCTAGGTTGGTTAACCTAGCTAACCTTAAGAGAGTATTTCTACTCATTTGGGTTAAACGAATCGCACCCAGGAACTAATTATGAATTTATCGCAAGCTTATCAACAATGGGAACAAACAACAGTACAGCAAGGAATACAGCAGGGAATACAGCAGGGAATACAGCAAGAACGCCGCGAACTGATGGAAAATCTGTTGAAATTCAGGTTCGGTTCTGTGGATAAAGACTTAGGAAGAGTCATCGATATTTTCTTGGAGTTACCAGCAGATGACTTTGCTAGGGTTTTACTATAATTACCTAATTTATCCCGTGAAGAGTTGTTACGAAGACTTGATTTGCAATGAGCGGTCAATACAGCAGAATTCCTAATTGACATTCCCAATTGACAAGTAAAAGAAACTAGTTACTGGGGATTAGGGATTCGGGACTGCTGTATGGCGATCGCCACATTTTACCTTTAATTAAAGTTCGCTTTACTTTTACTTAAATAAGTATAATTTGTGATTATTATTCAGTGTTAAAGCCCAGACTATAGTATGTATCATAAATACAATCCACTAAAATATACTCACAAAGCAACCAGGGCATAGTACCTCTGAATTTTGACATTCAGAATTGCTACCAAGATTTCTATATGATATTGTCAAATTAGCTTTCAGGATTTAGCTTTTCGATCTGGTATCGTAATATTGAAATCAGGGAAAAACTTATGTATCGATTCCAGATCAGTGCATCTACTCAAACTGGTGAATTCATCGGTATTGTAGGTTCTACTCCAGAATTGGGACTATGGGATATCAAAAAATGTGTTCCTCTACGTACAAGTCCCGATCGCTATCCTTTATGGTGGACAGATACAAAAATCAACTTTGCGCCGTCTTTGGAGTCAGGCAACAGCCAGACTGTTGAATATAAGTATGTGCGTATAGACTCCAACGGTAGCGTCCGTTGGGAAGCATTCGGCCTGAACCGCTGGCTGCCAATAGAGCGTGAAAATCAGTCAAAAACAATTGTTGTGGATGATGGCGCATTCGGTTATTTGCAGCCTTATTCCTTTGGATATTTTACTGAAGAACCTGCTGCTAGGATGCCCCAAAACCAAGATTACCAAAACCTGAAAGTCTTGGTCATCGGCAGTTCTGTTGCCTTGGGTCATAAAGCTTGGCTTTTGAAAGGTTGGACTTGGCTATTAGCACAAGCTTTGCAGGAAAAATATGGACACGAACTCGTGAATGTGTCTGAAGTCGGGGCAAATGTCACCAGAACAATCAATCGATTTGCCTCAGTGGTCAGGCCAGAAAAACCAGATATCGTAATTATTGCTTTGTCTTTGGGTAACGAAGGCTTAGCCTACTGTCTCCCCCACGAACGACGCGGAATTCAACGGCGGTTTGAAAGCGGGTTACAGCAACTCATAAAAATGACACGGGATATGGGCGCACGCCCGATTCTCGGCGGCGTTTATCCTCATAACGATTATTGGCTGGAACACCATTGGCTGTTAAAGGATACACACAACCGGATGCTAAATTGGGGCATTCCTGTACTCGATTGGTTGCCAGCATTAGATAACGGTCAGGGACGCTGGAAAGATGGAATATCCTTCGATCCGGCTCACCCCAACACCCACGGCCACCGCCTGATGTATGAGTCCATTAACTTGGACTTGTTTGCCATCAACAAAAGCGAATTAGTCAAAGAAAAACAAAGCTTCCCGCGGCCAAGTGAAATCATTGTCTACCTCGATAATGCAGGATTTTATATCTCTAGCTGCATTGAAGAGAAGCGTTTGCGAATTGTCAATCCTTCACAATACACCTACACCATCGCTCCCTATTGGCAACAACTCCAAAATGCACTGAAAAATAAAGCAGGATTGCTTGCTGGTATCTACATTGCCAAATCTGCCAAGCCAGGGACACTGCCATTCTTTGCTGTCCAAGAAGATGGAGCGATCGCCACCACAGTGGACATCCCCCCCGGTGCAGATTTAGAATATAGCGCCGCCTTCAATCTGTTTTCGCCCAATAACTCAAATCTTTTATTTTATGACGGGCATTTAGGGATTTTACAAGCGGACGATGGCCATCTGTGGGTAATTAACGAATCAGACAATGAATACAACATCCATCCCATGTGGCAGGAAATTCGCCTAGCACTCAAAGCTGTGCCCCCAGGCGTCTATGAAGATCCCCTGCACCCAGACATTCCCTTCCGGACAATGATGATTGGCAACAAGGGACTAGAAAGTAGGGTGAAAGCACCACCAAATTCAGCGGTGCTTTTTCAATATAAATGTAAATTATCAGATATTAATCGAGTTGCGATTCTGCCATTGGGCGATCGCTGTGCCGTCAGAATGATGCTATATAAAATGGAATATGACGGCCCCGCCTTTCCCTTTGATTTAACCCGTACTACCAAAATTTCAGACATTGCAGATATAATCGAAAATCGTTTTTATGACATGTGGAACCCTGCCTTTTTGCATTTCAATGCCTACGAACGCAGAATCTACCACAGTAAATGGTCTGGTTTATCCTTTGCCCATGAAGTCGAGGACACAGACGACCCCGTAAACGATATGTCTCCCGTCTACGAACGGATGCGCCTCCGCTACAGCGCACGCTCACAAAGGTTTTGGTATACAATACAAAACTGCGATAAAGTACTTTTCGTGCGTACAGGCATTGCCGATCGCGCCGGTGCAGTGGATTTAGTCAACAAACTGCAAAAGCATTGCCAGGGAAAGCCATTTCACCTGCTACTACTTTCTCCCCAATCCAGTGACGAATTTTTAGACCTTCCCTGTGTACTGCATTACAACGTAGAATTTAATCCCGATCGCATGTATGACGATTTAGGACACTGGATGTACTGCACACAGGTGATGCGCGGAATTTTACAATCTCTTGGCGTCTCCAGCAAAAACCTTTTTTGGTGTCCGCCAAATCCCCCTAAGGATGAGGCAAAAGGATAGGGGTGATGGTTTAATATTCTTCCATCGATAATTTATTCACATTAAAATAATTTAAGCAACTCTATTAAGCTAGATATTTGGGCATCTGGAATACAAATATCTTGTGAAAGAGTTTTTCTAGAGCGATTAATCCAAATACCTCTAATGCCGATTTTCTGCGCTCCTTTGATATCTCGGCTCAGATTATCGCCTACCATCACAGCATTTTCAGCAGAGATACCAAGCTTATCAAGTGTTAACTTAAATATACGCGGATCTGGTTTGCCAAATCCTTCTTCTCCAGAAATAGTGATGTGTTGAAAATATGCTAAAAGGTTAGTTTTTTCTAATTTTTCATATTGTAAATCTGAAATGCCGTTAGTAATTAAAGCCAAGGAATAATTCTGGCTCAGTTGTTTGAGTGTTGATTCTGTTTCGGGAAATAAAACCAGGCGTTGGCGTAATTCGTTGCCAAATAAATCAACTAGTTGTTGAACAAATATTGAATCATTAATTTTAAATTCAGCCAAAGCATTATACCAAACTTGATATCTATAAGTAGGAATGCGATCGCGGATAAATTTCAAGTTGTGATGGTCGCCGATGAAGTTTCCCCATAATCCTTCCCAATAACCGATACCAATATTATTACAGTATTCAATGTCAACAAAAGCATTCCATAATTGGCGACCGTGACTTTTGACTGTATGGTATAAATTTTCAGTATTAATACCATATTTTTTGTGAGCTAATTCACAGGTTGCTAAGAATGCTGCCTCCACAGCTGCCACCTCTACAATTAATGTATCGTCCAAATCGAAAATTATAATTTTCAAATTTCTAATTTATTCATTGTTAACAGTTGGCTTTGCAACAAGTCTCACGATTATGCTATTTAGATGTATTTTAAATGATGCAGGACTGCTATTTATTTTCTGTGAAGCTAGGTACAGTTTTTGTTACCTGTTAAGAGTTTCCTGTTTCCTAGCTTCACGAGTATAGCAGTCCTAAATGATTTGTGAGATATTGCTGCTGTTGACGATTGATTGTCAACAGTCAATAGTGAAAAATCAACATCAGCACTGGAATTTTCCACAACTCAAATAGAATTGCTATATGTTTTTAAATTACCATAATTTGCTACTAATTTTCTCCAGCATTATGTTCATTAAATCACCTCAAGGTTTAATTTCTGAAGGAGTTACAGCAGCATATTGTTCTGAGGAAAGCGTTGCTTCTCTAACATTTATCTTCTTAGTAATGAATTTCTGTTCATAGAATAAATCAGCAATCTTCTGCTGTCCTGATAGCACTTCTTGACTCAGCGGTCTTAATGTGTAAAACCTACGTTTTGATACGAGTTCTAGTGTGGGAATATCGATTTTTGCTTCTGGCGCAATTAGTGTCGCAACTTCTCGTGGGTTAGCCTCAGCCCATTTACCCACGCTGTTAACTTCTTCCAAGATAATTTTCACTACTTCAGGGTTATCTTTGACGAAATTACGCGAACCTAACCAATAACCTCCTTGGGTCGTAATTCCCTTACCATCTCGGATAACACGAATACTACCAGTTTTCTGAAATAAGGCTAGGTGGGGGTCGCCAATGACAGCTGCATCAACACTTTTACGTTCAAATGCTGCACGAGTTTCTAATGGGGTGAGGTTAATATGTTTGATATCGCTAAGTTTTAATCCTGCTTCTTCGAGGACTTTAATGACGAAGTATTGTTGCGCTGTAGCCCTTTGAAAAGCTAGTCCTTTACCTTTGAGATCCGCTATTGTCTTGATGGAAGAATTTTTATCGACTACAACAGCAGTTCCTTCACCGGTTCCAGGTTTACCACTAGCAACATAAACAAAAGGTACACCAGATGCTTGAGCAAAAATAGGCGGAGTTTCACCCACGAAACCAAAATCTACACTTCCCACATTCATTGCTTCTAGAAGTTGCGGCCCAGCAGCAAATTTTGACCATTCAACTTTAATTTCCAATGGATTTAAACGTTTTTCTAATACTCCTTTAATCTTGAGTAAATCTCCGGCAGTCATGTAGCCCATTTTCAGGACTTTTATCTTGGTATTAGTGTCAGTCTTATTAGAAGCGTTAGCAGCTTGCTCTGGTGTATTTGGGGCTTTACAACTCACTAAAGTTGTGGATAGGGTAAATATTCCACCTACCAAAAATAGTAGAAAGTAATTAAATGGCTGTAAACGAGATTTGCTGGATGTTGCTACCATAATGCACTAGGAATTGTTGATTTTTGTTGTTTTTTCAGCACAAAATATTTACCCTTCACCTCATGGCAATTGGCTGAAAAATTATATGAAATTCATAGCTGATTAATTTACTGAACCAGCTTTGCAAATGTCGAATAATCCAAATCGGCTTTTATTTACGGCAACTCGATAGAATTACAGTATTTTGTAATAGCACGGATATTATCACAGACTCTTTCAAGAATCAAGCAGCAGATTTAACCGCACTATTCAGGTAACTCCAAAAAATAAATTGGCGTTGCTGAATAATGGGATGATTTAGGCTGACACGGAGACACGGAGACACGGAGACACGGGGATTATGTCTTGATGCAAATTTTCAAATCATCTCGCAATTATGCAACGCCAATAAATTAAGTAGGTGGACACAATTATTTAGAAGACGCATTTCGACTTCAATGCTCCGTAAGCTGATTCCAAGAGGGTTAAGCGCAGCGATGCAGCGATGCACTGAACCGCCCTGAGCTTGTCGAAGGGAGCCTGTCGAAGTGTCGAAACCCAGCGAGTTCGAGTTAGGTTTAATTTAGTCCTTCTACTTATTCTGGTTCAGGTCGTTGACAGTTTACCCTGAGCGAAATCGAAGGGTAAACTGTCAACCGTCTTCTGTAAAATATTTTTTTCTTAGAAGTCCCTTACTGATTTGGCATAGAAAATTCTATACAAGTGTTAAATAATTGATGCGAACACTTACGTTAATGCTTTTGAGGTTAAAAATTAATCAAACAAACTCAACATACTCAATAATTGTTCCATCAGGATGCATAGCTCGCATATTAACTCCAGTGGGGACTTTGTTTGGTTCGGTGAGAATTATTGCACCTTGCTGAGTCAGTGCTTCTCGAAAATCATTGAGTGAGTCAACGAGAAATGTTGCATGTGTACTTTTGAATGGAGAGAGTGCTTCAGGTGAACCGGCAATTAAAAGAATAGAACCAACGCCAGCCAGTTCCAACTCGGTTTCGGAATATTGAAACCACAACCAACATTTTTCTGTAAACAGGTTTTCATAGAAAGCGATCGCCTCATCCAAGTCTATGGGACTAAGATACACTCTAGTTAATACTTTAAGAATTTGCATTGCAACCTGTCTATTAGGTAGCTATTGTATTTGAGCGCGCTAGCAAATTCGGGTCTTGACCGCCCAAAGGAGTACTTTGGAAACACCCCAACGCAGTGGCCGCTTTTGAGTACTGAATTGTTACTTTCAAAACAAATCTTCAACTCTATGTTCGCCTACTTCAAGATTAGGTTACTCGCCATCGCTCAAAATTCATTTCATTTCTACACCTTTAGTCCTGTCTCAGTCATCTGTATGGTTATTACCAATATATATACATGATTGAGTATCAGTACCTAATTTCGGCAGCGTGTAATAAGTAGTCGTACAAGATTTAGATACATTATTTTCTTTGGCTCAAAATTATGTGTTGCAGTCACAATTGAATAGCTGATTATACTTGATTTTTGCCAAGCTAAGTTATTGGTTTTTAATGTTCCTTCTTCCTTATTACTTATTTAGGTAACTCCAAAAAATAAATTATTCTGCTTGGGGTTGTTGACTGTTAACCATTGACTGCTGAGTGTCAACGGTCAACAGTTAGGGACTTGCAATTAAAAAAATATGGCTATGGTACTTAGAGAGTTTCAAGTAAAAAATATTTCATAGAAGACTGTTCACCGTTGACTGTGAACCGTCAACAGTCAACAGTCAACACTTTAACCAAATTATTTTTTGGAGTTCCCTTGCTGATTTTGCCACGTCATTGAGAAAAACATGAGTCTGCTTGTATTAAGGTAAGTCTTCGCCCCATTGGCCGATACTTGAAACATAAAACTTAAAATATGTTTATTATCTTTTAAAATCATTTGCAGAGATTTAGGTACCAAACATGGCTGATATTGTTGATATTGCTGTTAATGCTGAGTCTTTTAAGACACTAGTGGCGGCTGTACAAGCTGCTGGTTTAGTGGAAACATTAAAAAGTCCTGGGCCTTTCACCGTCTTTGCTCCCAATGACGATGCTTTTGCCAAATTACCACCGGGAACCATTCAAACTTTGTTACAAAACATTCCCCAGCTAACCCGGATTCTCAAATATCATGTCGTTTCGGGAAAACTCTTGGAGACAGATTTGGCACAACTCGGTACTGTGAATTCTGTAGAAGGTTCACCAATTAAAATTAATTCTTCAGATGGCTTTGAAGTTAAAAATGCCACAGTTTTAGCAGCAAATATCGAAGCTGATAATGGTGTAATTCACGTGATCGATACGGTGATTTTGCCCGGTTAATTCAGCTTCGGTGCGTGATTGAATCGCTGTGGTCTGTTGACTGCTGACCGTTGACTCTCAACGGTTAACAGTCAACAGCCCACCCCAGTATTTATGTAATTTATACGTGCATTAGCTGATTATTTTGGATTTGAGACAAGGGAATTTCAGCAATCTATTTGGTATAAATTATGCAAAATTTTTAGATTCATTAAGATTAATTATTATAACTATAAGAACTTAATTGAATTGTTTAAATAATGTTAAAT
>NZ_JACKZU010000381.1:0-7824 GCF_014222165.1 Nostoc sp. 2RC | reverse complement strand
CTCGGAAGGTCACTTCTAAGAATAAATCGTCTCATCGAAAGAGGAAAAACCAACAGTAATGTTGGAATCTCCCGCTACATTGCGGAGCAATTAGTGGGAGAGGATGTCAATATCCTAATTTAATTTGTCAACCATTGTTTACCTCTGGTCAGTAGACGGAAAACTTCTAGGTTCGCACTGTTATCATCTTTTTTGCCACACCCTTTTCATTGCTTGCAAAGAAAGCGATCGCTCTGTTCCACTGCTATATTTGTTTTCAAATAATCCCGCACCAAATCACAGGCATAAGCTGGTGCATCTAGGTTGAGAATTCGCTGCAAATTCCACAAAATGAGTGTGTTGTCATCTCCTCCGGAAGCTAGCAAAGTTCCATCGCGGCTGATGGCAATTTTCCTAATGGCTGCTGTATGTCCTCTGAGGGTAGTCAGTTCTTTACCATCAACCTGCCAAAGTTTAACTGTAGTATCTACACTGCCAGAAGCAACTATTTTGCCGTCGGGAGTAAAGGCAACTCCCCAAATGGCGGCGGTGTGACCTTTGAGTGTTTGCAGCAACTTGCCCCTTTGGGGTTCGCTAGTGACTTGCCACGGAAAACTCCTTTTTTGGTGCTGCTTGGACAGTGCTGATTCACCACCAACAGCCCACAACTTAACAGTATTATCACCACTTCCAGTTGCCAGCATTTTACTGTCTTGGCTAAAGGTGACTCTCCAAATTGCTGCGGTGTGACCTTTGAGTGTTTCCAACAACTTACCATCCAGTGTCCACAGCTTAGCAGTGCCATCACCACTAACAGAGGCAATGAGGCGGCTATCTGGACTAAATGCAACTTCCCAAACTTCGGCTTCATGTGCTTTGATTGTCTGCGGTGCGGGTCGATGGCGTTTCCAAATCTGAATAAACTTTTCCACACTTCCCATTGCGATGGTTTTACCGTCGGGACTTAATACTCCTGCTAAGAGTTTATTCAGAGGATCTTTATAACTAGCAACCAAACTGCCGTTAAGCTTTTTGAGTCTTAAGGTATCATCGTAGCAGCGCAGAGCAATCAATTTGCCATCTTCACTGAATGAAACCTCAAAGATTGCACCGCTAGATTGAGTAAAAGTTTTCAGCAATTTACCTTGACGACTCCAAAGTTTAGCAGTGTTTTCGTGGCTAGCTGTGGCAATGGTGGAACTGTCAGGGGCGATCGCTATTGACCAAATCCCGGCTTCATGGGCAATAATACTTTTTTGGAATGGATTTTCTTTTTGCCACAGTCTGACAACGTTTTCTGTGCCCGCTGAAGCAATAAACATGTTATCGGGACTAAAAGTCACTCCCCAAACTGAGGCACTGTGTCCTTTAAGTGTCCTCAGTTCTGTACCGTCAATATTCCAAAGTTTAATTGTTTTGTCGAGACTGGCGGAAGCAATAGTTTGACCATCGGCACTCAAGCCCACTCCCCAAACCCCCGCAGTATGACCTTTAAGAGTTTTATACTCGCGGTAGCTGCCGTCTTTGCTATCTCGCTTCCAAAGTTTCACAGTTTTGTCTTCACTCCCAGAAACGATGGTCTGGCCATCAGGAGTAAAAACTACTTTCATTACCCAAGCTGTATGACCTTGGAGAATTTGTAGGGGTTGGGCGTTTTCCCAGCCTAAAGCGTTTCGTTTCCAGAGTTTTACTGTCCTGTCTAGATTTGCAGCAGCAAGTATTTGATTATCAGGACTGAAGGTGATTCCAGAAAAACCCATTTTGTAACCTTGAAAAATGTTGAGCAAGGTACCGTCTGGCTTCCAAAGTTTCACAGTTTTGTCCCAACTACCGGAGGCCAGGAATTGACCGTCAGGACTAAAGGCTAATCCCCAGATGGAACCGGTGTGAGCTTTGAAACTTTTGATTAAAGTGCCATCTGGCTTCCACAGTTTAATGGAGCCATCTTCACCAGCTGAGGCCAGCATTTGACCGTCAGAGCTAAAATCGATGGCTCTCACTGCTCCTTTATGGCCTTTGAGAGTGGCAACTTGTGTACCGTCTCGTCGCCAAAGCTTGATTGTTTGATCTATGCTGACTGAGGCAATTAAAGAAGAGTCAGGGCTGACATCTACTGCTAAAACAGCTGCTGTATGACCGGAAAAATGGTTGTACTCATCTGCTCCATAAACTGCTTGTTGCAATGCGTCATTCACCAAACGCTGAATCTTTGGGTTTGGTTTATCTAGTTTTTCTAGTCTACGCTTGGCTTTGATTGCTTCTATGAGGGCATCTAAGCGGCGATTGGAAGCAAACAGCCCCTCAGAAGAAGATACAAGCGCTCGGATTTCGCTGCTTTTTGCTTGGTATGCACTTTTGAGAGTTTGGCGGTACAAAATGAAACTTCCTGTGGCCAATCCACTGGAGACGAGTAAGGCAATAGCTACTGTAATTAAGAGAAATCTTTGCAATTTAGCAGTTTTTCGCTCTTGTGCTAACCTTGCTGCTACTTCTTTAGCTCGTGCTGCTTCCAATGCTGTTTGCACGGCTTTGCGTTCGTATTCTTGGCTAGCGGCTAAAAATTGATAATCCAAATCGCTCAGACTTTTGCCTTGCAACCAATTTTGAGTATCTTTGAGAGCTTTTCCTCGCAACAGACGGGATTCATCTTTATAAGCTGATGCTACCCAGGCGTTGAATGTTTGCGAGTATGGACGCAGGTTGTCTAAGTACCTGAGTACCCATTGGGCATTAAAAACATGACGATAAATGGGATTTTTAATTTTGAGATCGCCGTTGCGTTTTTCAACTAACCCAGATAACAAAAGTTCTGTTTGTTCTGGACTATCATCGGTCGGTACAGCGAAAAGAGGACGCAAAG
Organism: Nostoc sp. 2RC; assembly: GCF_014222165.1. NCBI lineage: Bacteria > Bacillati > Cyanobacteriota > Cyanophyceae > Nostocales > Nostocaceae > Nostoc > Nostoc sp. 2RC. Next base: position 4,985 of record NZ_JACKZU010000381.1, on the reverse strand, counting down.
AAGTACTTGTCTTTGTGTCCCCGCGTCCACCCATCCCCGCCTCCTCCTCATCTTCTGCTTGCAACACTCTTTGATAAAGTCCTAGCAATCTTCCGGCTCGGTGTTCGTGGAAAAGTAACCGATCGCGAATTGTCCGCAGGTGTTCTGGTTCGTCTTTGGTTTCCCAATGTTCGATAATCTGCGATCGCACTAGTTGTTCTACCCAAAATCCCTCGGTTCCTGGCAGTAATGAGATTGTTCCGTATGATGTTTTTAAGGCGGCCTGAGCAACTAGTTGGCAGAGTTTTTGAGTTAAAAACGGCTGTCCTCCCGTCCAATAAATTATCTCTCGTAGTATTATCTGTGGTTGAGAGATGATTTCTTCTAGCCCTTTGAGTAATGGTGTTGCTTCATGTAATTTAAAGCCCTGTAACTCTATGGCTGTACCAATATTAAAAGGCGTCCGCCGTTTGTCTGCTATTAAATCCGATGGACTAGCTACTCCAAATAGTGCAAATCCTAAGCGTTGAAAATCCTGATTAGATGCCTGTTGATTGTAACAATGACGAATCCATGCAAAAAAATCGTTAACGGGAAAATTTAAACTCAATAAACTATCAATCTCATCAATAAAGATAATAATTCCTGTGGTTTTCCCATTAGTCTCAGATTGCTTTGGCAGATTTCTTAATAATAATTCTTCTATAAATTGATGTAATTTTTGTACCGAAGAAATTCCTGATTGTGCGTTCCACCATTCTTTAAAATTGACTTTTTCTGCCAGATTTAGACTATAAAACAAGCTGATGGTTATACCTTTGTACCATTGTTCAGGTGTGGTATCTTCACTACCCAAGCGGGTCATATCCAAATAAACACAGTTATAACCTTCTTGTTTCAGGCGATAGCTTGTGCGCTGTAGTAAAGACGATTTACCCATCTGCCGACAGTTTAAGACGTAACAGAAATCTCCAGCTTTCAAGCTGGTATAAAGTTTTTCGTCTGCCTGACGGATAACATATGTGGGATCGTCACTACGAAGACTACCCCCTACTTGGTATCTCATATCAAAGTGCGACTACAAAAAATAGATTAACTAGCAATTCCATTTATTTTTAATTGTGTAATTCCAAGATACCCGACTTTTGAAATCAATCAGGTATCTTGTCCATCACCAATAATTTGCAATTGCTGTAGATACTTTGTTAGCAGTAAACATTTTCCAGTTTACAGCTTTTATTCAAATTGGATTGTATCACTTTTTTAAGTCAACAATCTGTAATTTATCCTTAAGTGTCTTAAATGTCTTAACTGTCCGTTATTGATTTCAAATTATGATTAACTGTTTGCTTAAGTGTCTTAACTGTCCTTGCATGTTGCTCAAAAAAGCAAGATACTATTGATTAGTAATCCTAAATCATTTGTGAATAATATCGGTGTTAACTGTTAACAATCTAATCAAGTCAATGTGCAACGCCAAATGCAGAATAGCTTGTTAAACAATTGTTGATAGTTGTTTGCCAAAATAAGCGCGGTAGAGTTCGCAACTTGGTAAAATGCGATCGCCCTCAAAACGAATCAAGCCTAAACTGTCAAGTTGATAGGCCTCAATTGGATTAATAAAGGTGCTTTGCGGGGATTTCACCAATTGGGCATAGGTTTTAGCTAAAGTGGGTTTTTCTTGTAGTTGTAACCACAGTCGCCATAGATGATAGCGGTAAATGCCGCCATTGGCGATGGCTTCTGTCATCAGTTCTGGGAGAGTGAGTTCTTGCGATCGAAGAAAATATAGGGAAATCCGAATTAGTGCAGGATGACCCCCTACAAATGACATCAGTTGGCGGGATTCTTTGCTACTATTCCAATTTAAACCGTGTCGTCTAGCTAAGTCTTCTATCTGTTCTTGAGTAAATTCTCCAAGACGGATAGGCAATCCAATGTTGAATGGAGAGCGATTAATATCTAAAGTGGCATATTCTTCTGTAGAATAAACCACTACTAATTTCAACTTCTGCCAATTATGATTTTGTTGTGCTTCCTCACACCAAGAACGCAATAATGCAAAAAATTCTTGAGCAATGTGAGGATATTCAAAAAAGCGATCGACTTCATTTAAAACTAAAACTATGGGAGTGGTAATTTGTTTGAGCAAATAGCTTTGGAAATAAAAGGTGGAACTCAACTTACAGCCAATTTCTTCATCCCACATTTCATTTAAGTTGGGATCGATGTCTAACTCTCTAGCAACATGCCAGCAAAAACCACGCAACAATTTGTTTAAGTTGGTCAAAGACTCAGAATCAATTTGGTAGCAATTTAAATTAGCTGTCCGATATCCTTGCTTTTGTGCAAAGGCTAACAACCGCAGCACCAGAGAACTCTTACCCATCTGTCTGGGTGCTTTAATCCGAATCACACAGCCTGGTTGAATTATTTCCCGATAAACCAATTCTTCAATGGGTGGACGTTCGATATACAACGGTGAATCCAAAGGTACAGGCCCATCTGGGTATGGCCAAAAATTTTCTAATTGCTTGGGTTGTTCGTTAACAAAAGAATCAAGAGTTAAACTTTGATACAAGCTTGTTTTTTGTCTATGTAAATTCAATGAAAGTAATTGTGAAGCTTGAACTTTATCTACTTCATTGAGAATTATGTAATCTTGGGATGTTAATTCTAAATTAAAAGCGCTAAAACACAGCTTTAAAGTTTTTTGGTCTACACCCGTATCTAATGATAACAATCTGCTCAGTGTTTTTGTAGAGATGTTCATGCGTTCGCCTAACTTATCTAAAGTCAAACGCTGGCCATAATTTTCTGCTACTTCCATAGCCAAAATCGCTGCCTGTAAACGCTTTAACCCGACAGAACTCAGCACAACACCCCGGCTTCGCGTGCTTTTTTGTGGTTTCATGTCGCTAGTTATTAACCTGTTTTTTTGTTAACTTTTTTTTACTATGGCCCAATTTTCTCATTTTTTCAATCGCTTATAGACCAGTTACTTAAATGTTTTAAGCTTTTTTTTAGCTTTCAAATAAGTGGGTACGAATAAACAGAAGTGGCTTTTTGCCTAGAAACTAATAGCAAAAAACTCAAGTTTCAAGTAGGCAGTTTAATTTATTTATACATTTCACTCTAACTAACTGTTGTGTGATTTAAAACCCCTACAGTAATGTAGGGGTTTAGCATCAGGTCAGGTATTTACGATCGCGCTGTGGCGATCGCTCTGGATAATTCGCGGAACAACATATTCGCAACCTTAGAGCCGAGTTTGGCTTGTAAGTGTTTGCCGTTTAGTAGCTGTTTGCCAGAAGCATCAACATTTTTTTTGAGTTCGGCTTTATATAAAGCAATTTCCTCACCGATAGGGTTATTGGGCAAGCGGCCGTCAATTTCAATTTTGGTAATCACATACTGCCAAAAGTTCATTCGGCATAGAGATGAGCCACTGCCTTTTTCAACTAGCTTATCGCCGGACTGTTCCAGAACAGTACCCATACCCAGTCTCAGTTTAAAAGCGTCCCTTGAACGGTTACGTTTAACTCGTTTAACATCACCAGGCAGAAATTTAACTACAGATTTACCCTGTTCGCGGGTGACCTCTTTTTTCTTAACTTCCCTAATTTCTCGCTCAATTAGCTGTTTGCCATTGGTCAAAAAGGCTTCAAAGGGATAAATTCGACTCAACAGACGTGCCCGAATCCTCAACCCGAAATTGAATTGGTCAAAAACCTGGTTGTAGATTTGGAATTGGTCGTCGTTGACCAAAGGTTTGAGTAGAGCTTCTAAACGTTGCTCTTCTAAATCGATGTCACATAACCAATCAGCGTGAAGTCTAACAACTGGGTCTATTTCTAGCCCAAGTTGTACTGCAATTGATTGTTGGTATATTTTGGTTATGGATTTGTAACTTTGTGGGTGTACTTCGGTTTCGCGCTGCGCTAACCAACCCCATAGGGGCGGTACGTTTCCCGGTTTGGTACTCTCAGTTTTACTGTGTGCTTTTTCTGGGAATTGCCACGCTAACTGTTGACGGGTGTAGTTGATAATCGGTGACTGAACGCGGTTGAGGTGTTCGAGTTGCTGTACCAACTCCCGCAACTGGTCAATGGGTTCGGGGCGATGCATTAGAAACTGACGCAGATTGAGTACGCCTGTTTCTAAATAATTTTCTTGGTCTAAACCATAAGCAGCCATAGCCAAAGCATCAGCAGCATCAGATTTATTGGGTAAGTTTTTACCACCGCGATAACGACGCAGTTCGATGTGTCCTACCCACAAAATTTTGATTCCTAAGCTTTCTAAAATTCGTGCCCATAACCGAGAATAATGATTTCCTGTTGGTTCCATAATGGCAACAGATGGCTTATTCTCTTGCAAGTAATCAACAAAATCAAAGGCGGATTTTTGATTGCTTTTAGCTTTAGGACTAGAGTAAAAAGTAGGGAATAATTTAGATGCTTGGTTTCTACTTTTTTGCCAATAATTCTTCAAGCCTCCTAATGGATACTGTGATAAAATATGGCAAGTAACGCTTGATTTACTAACATCAACACCCAAAGATGTAATCGATTGAATTGTCATGGTTCTGCTGATAGTTGGGATTTTTTAGTATTCGTGTTGCCACCACGAATTGATTGAAAGACCCAGTTTTGACGCTTGAATCCCCTAACACCCCACTAATAAAAGGGCGCGATTCACTCTTAACGCTGGGTTTAACCCGGTAGTTCTAGGAAAGGTGCGCTTGAAATGTACAACACCCCACAAATTAGGTGTGCGATTCTAATTTAACGCCCCACTTCCTAGAAGCAATGGGGCGGATTGCTTTGGACACAACCCGCGACTCTGGGGTAATCCCAGAGTTTCGGCTACTGTGTCAGGTAGCCCACACTGTTGTCAGTGCGATTGCTTGCAGCAGGCGAGTACGCCATCGCAATTTAAAAAACTGCAATTCATCAGGCGGTTATTCTTCTTCGTCATGCTCTAATGAGTTAACAATTTCTATT
>NZ_JACKZU010000380.1:0-7835 GCF_014222165.1 Nostoc sp. 2RC | reverse complement strand
CCCTCATCCCCCCATCTCCCCATCTCCCCATACTTCTCTGCGAGAGGCTGCGCCAACGGCTCCGCTCAGTACAAGTCTCCCCATCTCCCCATCTCCCTCTTACCAAATCCACCTTTGCATCTGGGCGAAAGCTGGGTATATCCTAATCTTGAAGTAGAGTTTTGATAATTTCGGATTATGGCAGGACATAGTAAATGGGCAAATATTAAGCGTCAGAAGGCGGTAGTAGATGCAAAAAAGGGAAAAACCTTCACTCAGTTATCGAGGGCGATTATTGTTGCAGCGAGAAGTGGTGTACCAGATCCAGCGCTGAATTTTCAACTCCGCACAGCTATCGATAAGGCAAAGGCAGCAAGTATCCCTAATGATAATATTGAACGGGCGATCGCTAAAGGTGCAGGCACTTTTGGTACAGACAGTGCTAATTTTGAAGCAATTCGCTATGAAGGTTACGGCCCCGGTGGTGTCGCAATTTTAATTGAAGCGCTGACAGATAATCGCAATCGCACAGCCGCCGATTTGCGTACGGCTTTTAGTAAAAATGGCGGTAACTTGGGTGAAACAGGCTGTGTTAGCTGGATGTTTGACCAAAAAGGTGTTTGTGTCGTTCCAGGTGTGGTTAATGAGGAACAACTTTTAGAAGCATCCTTAGAAGGTGGCGCTGAGTCTTATGAAATGACTGAAGATGAAATGGCTGAGGTATTTACTGAAATCGGAAATTTAGAAACCCTTAGCCAAACACTTAAGGATAAAGGCTTTAAGGTAACTGATGCTGAATTGCGCTGGATTCCGAGTAATAGTGTAGAAGTTACCGATCCTGAGCAAGCGCGATCGCTTTTCAAATTAATTGACACTCTAGAAGCCTTAGATGATGTTCAAAATGTCACGGCTAACTTTGAAGTAGCAGAAGAGTTAATCAGTCTCAGCATTTCTTAATAAAAATCCGTCCAAACAGACATCAAAGATTCACATCAATTACAACGCAATGACATATACCTATTAGATAGTTGTAGTGTTCAACAATTGATGAGGAATTACAAGTGAATAACTTCGCTAAAGCTTTCGTTTTGGCTTCAATATTTGCTGCTCCCGTAGCCATTTCTACACCTGCTGTTCAAGCTGGAACTATCCACTCTACTAAGATAAAAACTACCAAAGTTCATCAGAAACACCATAAAAACCACAAGCATCACCTAGTTCACAAAGCTCATAAATAGTTACTATTAGCTACCAAAAATTGTAGTAGATCTGTAATCAAGTTTAGTCTCTGTCTTACACCAAAACCATTGTATTATTCAACCCGCTGTAATTTTTCATCATCAGCGGGTATTTCCAATTACAGCAGTTTTCATTTTCATGAGGTAGAAATTGATTAGTTTTGAGGCAGAAGGTAGGAGCCAAAAGAAGAATTTTTATATTTAATTCTCTAGTTGTGTACCTCATTTGGTTGCAAATTGTTGTAGCAGCGATCGCACCTAAAATAAACTAGTTTCACCACAGCTAAGATACCCGACTTTTTGTAAAAATCGAGTATCTTTCTGTTTAACAATTATTAACTATGGATACAATGTCAAAAAACTGGTTCTAACATACTTTTAATTGAAAATATAGCGTTTCCCAGGCTACTGAAGTACACACGAACCTTTTATATCAAAATAAATAGCTTTTAAAACGTACCTCACTAGATTGAGAAACGCTATAATATTCAAGCGTGTTTGCGTTTGCGAGTGGAAACAATACCAAAAGCGCCCATTGCTAAAAGACCAAGTACAGAAGCAGGTTCTGGAACTGTTTGGAAACCTTGTGGTGGTTTCTCTGCAAAGTAAACTTCATCCAAAAAGTTCCCTATGGAGGGATTACCCCCAGCAGCCGCTACTGAATCAAACTGCCAACGTGTTGTACCGCCAGTAGCAACAGTTGTGCCTTGATACTCTACCCAAGCTGTGTTGCCAGTGTTGTATATTTGACTGAAAAGGGTTGTATTAGTAGCAAGGTCAATAATAGATAAACGCATTGTATCTACGCCCTGACGACCGCGATGGAAAAATCGCCAAAACATAGTTGTACCAGCTGTAGTATCTACGTCTTGATATAGGCTAGATACCTGATTAGCATTAAGTTCAGCATATTGATTTGTGCCTAATGCTCCAGCATGAAAGAGTCTGGGAGTTTGAATTTCAATTTTATTATCTGTGGCTGTAGTCTCCCATCCAGGAATAAGAGATTCATCAATTGAGTCCCATGTCTTGGAACTAGAAACAACGGTGTCTTCAAAACCACCATTAATTAAGCCTGCCGCGTGAGCTTCTTGTGCATTTGTGACAATTCCCAAAGACATAGCTACACATCCAACAGCTGCCACACCCAATTTGTTAATGTTTTTCATGTTCACGGTTATATCAAGCTTTCTAGACCTCTCAAATATAAATTTAAGTACTAAATGTTTCAATAAAGACACAGTAAAATAACAGTGAAAAATTATAAATTTAGCAATTATTTTTACGTTAATAAATTGTAATAACTTAGTGTTTTTACTGAAAAAAATTTTGATGTCTGCTAGTGAGGCCATTCAAATTGTCAATTGCCAATCCCTTTTAGTATTCGTCTGAACTTGCTTAAAAAGCCGCGATCGCGTCAAAATAAGAGTTAAGATGCTGTAATTTATCTTCACAATGGCGCTAGCAGAGCTTAATCAAACTTTTTACTCTCCCCAAACAACATCAGACAAGCGGGGATATGAATACGATTTGGTAATTGTAGGCGGTGGAATTGTTGGGTTAACTTTAGCCTCTGCCTTAAAAGATTCTGGCTTGAGTGTGCTGCTGATTGAGGCAAAAGTGGCGTCAGCGGCGGTAGCTAAGGGTCAAGCCTATGCAATTCACATGCTTTCGTCCCTAATTTACCAAGGAATTGGAGTGTGGGACAAAATGTTGCCCGAAATTGCCAAATATTGCCGGGTTCGTCTTTCTGATGCCGATTATCCCGGTGTGGTGGAATTTGTCACAGATGATATAGGTACGCCAGAGTTGGGTTATGTGGCGGAACACCAAGCGCTATTGGAACCGTTGCAGGAGTTTGTCAGAAATTGTGCAAATGTGACTTATCTGTGTCCGGCTGAGGTGATAAAAACACAGTATCAACAAGACATTGTAGCCATAGATATTAAAGTTGCTGGCGAACTACGAACTATTAAAAGTAAATTACTCGTAGCCGCAGATGGATCGCGATCGCCAATTCGTCAAGCTGCTGGTATCAAAACCTCTGGCTGGAAATATTGGCAGTCTTGCATAGTTGCGTTTGTCAAACCAGAGAAACCCCACAATAACACTGCTTACGAAAGATTTTGGTCTAGCGGACCCTTTGCGATTTTACCTCTACCAGGGAACCGCTGCCGCATTGTGTGGACAGCGCCTCACGAAGAAGCAAAAGCTTTGTGTGCTTTAGATGATGAACAATTTTTAAAAGAATTAACCCGTCGCTATGGCAATCAAATGGGTAAATTGGAACTACTTGGCGATCGCTTCGTGTTTCAAGTACAACTCATGCAAAGCGATCGCTATGTTCTTCCGCGACTAGCATTAATTGGTGATGCTGCACACAACTGTCATCCCGTGGGGGGACAAGGTTTAAATTTGGGTATTCGGGATGCAGCAGCTTTGGCGCAAGTAATCCAAGCAGCCCACAAAGCAGGTAAAGATATTGGAGAGATTCAAATTCTCAAACGTTATGAACGTTGGCGCAAGTTGGAAAACCTGACAATTCTGGGTTTTACCGATTTGTTAGACCGAATGTTTTCTAATAATTTCTTGCCTGTGGTGATGGTTCGGCGTCTGGGTTTATGGTTATTGCAGCGAGTACCTATGTTGAAAGTATTTATGCTGAAGTTAATGATTGGTTTGAAGGGACGGACTCCAGAATTGGCAAAACGCTAAACCCTAAACCAGACCAGCTTGAAAAATCTGGTTTGGGGTGAGATTTAATTCGGGCAAGGTTTGGGAAATAATGCGTTGTTTACCGCCGCAGGCATCGCTTTCTCGAAACTTACTTATCTGATATTCTCCATCAACCAAGTTACAAACCAAGATTGTCGGTTGCTTGGGGTTACCGATAAAATTACGTCCACCCAAAGCACCATAATTGCGGGATGATTTTGGAATTTGCATCAACCATAATTCCCACCTTTAGTGTGTCCCTTTATCACAAACTCAACTTTATTAGATTAATTTTAAATAATCTACTTTTAGAAGTATTTTAAAATTTTGGTCAACCGACTATAGTAATAAGCCACAACGGCAATAATCATACATTAATCAGGCATTATTATATTTGCTTAAGCGCATATTAATTGAAGTATCAACTTCAATTGCTTTGCTGTGACTTTTAAGTTATTTCTCAATAAATTTTAAGAGACAAGATGAAGACAATTATCAACAAGGTTCACAATCGGATTATAGAAAACCTTTATCGAGTCCCATTGTTAAACAATAAGGCTGAGCTTTTATATCAAGCGGCGATAGAAAAACATATTGATTATCTACCTATGATTTCGACCGCAGATATGATTTTGGTTGAAACTCTCAAATGTCAGGGAATAGTTTTAACTTCGTTAGCAGAACTTTCAATTCCTTCTACTCCAGAAATGTTTCAGTCTGCACAAAGCTTGATGCCAAAAATCCCCAAAAGTATTTCTGGACAAAAGAATGAATTTATGATTCATGCTAGTTGCGAGCAAATGATGGAGCATCCAGAAATTTTTTTTTGGGGAATTCAACAGCGTTTACTCAATATTATTGAACATTATCTTGGTTTGCCGGTAGCTTATCACGATCCTTCTTTTCGCAGAGATATTGCTAATCCAGTAGAACAAAAATCAAGGCTATGGCATTTAGATAAAGAAGACCGCAAAGTACTAAAGGTGATTGTTTATTTAAATGATGTAAATGATGATGGAGGCCCGTTTCAATATATTCCCAAATCTGATTATTCAAAAGTAGCACGCTCTCTAAGCTATAAATATCGCTACATTAGAGACAAAACCATGCGACAGATTATACCGCAATTAAACTGGAAATCCTGTACAGGAGTTGCTGGCACTGTAGTTATGGCTGACACTGCTAATGTCTTTCATCGAGGAAAGATACCTTTATATTCAGATAGATTCACAATATTTTTTGACTACACTTCGAGAACGCCAAAACATCCGTTTTATTGTAAACCTCCATTGAGAGACGAGTATTTACAAATCATCACTCCCAAGCTTTCCCAACATCAAAGGGAATGTGTTTTTTGGCGTTAAAATCTGAAGCAAGTGTCGCGGATTTAACACTTGATATCTTTTTGTGTTGGCTGTTAACCATTGACAGCTAACTCACCAAAGTGTATCGAATTGTCGTTGGAATAATATAAAAATTGTTACATTTATCCTAGAGATAGATGTAACATTGTTTAAACTACGCTACCTCCTCAGTACTGTCAACCGTAAGATTGAAAATTAGTATTTTTGTACATAAAATTAAAAATCTGAAATTAAAAATTGGTAACACTGATGGTTAGGAGTGCTAGAGTTTCAAGAAATTCATCGGAACTTTTCAGCGGGTATTCATGCTGAAGAAACTACAGAAAAAGCAAATTTCCATAATTGCGGCTGCGGCGCTGTTTGCCTTTTCAGCGGGGGCAATGGTATCAGCACCAGAGATTGGCAAATCTCTGGGACAATGGCTCAAATTTGGGAAAAATCAGGTAGAGCAAGCATCTGACGCTAGCGTTGCTCAATCAGCGGTTTTTCCACTGATATCACAATCTCTGCCAGAACGGGCAGCAAAACTAGCTGCCATCGCCGGACAGTCGCCTTCTGTTGACCGCAATCGCGCTCGTTATCTTTTGGCGAGTGATTACATTGAAAGAACCCAAGGAAAAAAAGCTCTGGCTTTGTTGGAAGGATTAGAGAAAGACTATCCGACCCTCGCACCTTATATTTTGCTCAAACAAGCCCAGGCAGAAGATATGCTGGGTGAGGACGGCAAAGCCTCAGATCTCAGGCGAAAAGTCCTGAAAGAGTATCCCAAAGAACCAGCCGCAGTTAAAGCGCTGTATCTAATTGCCCAACCAAAGGAACAGGAAACGGCCATCGCTCAATTTCCTTCTAATCCCTTGACTTGGGAAATTATCCGCAAACGCTTACAAGAAAATCCCAATCAACCTAAATTACAGTTGATTTTGGCAAAATACGCCTACGACCAAGCAGGTATAGTGGGGGTTTTGGATGGGTTAGTTAAACAGCCTAGCCTCAAAGCCGAAGATTGGGAACTCATTGGTACAGCCTATTGGGAAAATAATCAATTTCTCAAAGCCGGGAATGCTTATGTCAAAGCACCCAAAACAGCCCGCAACCTCTACCGCACTGCGCGGGGGTTACAGGTAGGGGGGAAAGATAGAGAAAAAGCCATCGCCACTTATAAACAACTGGTGCAGCAATTTCCCCAAGCAAAAGAAACTGGTACTGCACTGCTGCGATTAGCAGAAATGGCCAAAACTCCCAAAGATGGCTTGCCTTATCTTGACCAAGTAATTAGCAAATTCCCCGACCAAGCCGGTGCTGCACTGGTACAAAAAGCCAAAACTTTCCAAGCACTCAAAGATCAAAAGTCAGCAAGCTCGGCTTGGCAATTACTGTTGGGCAAATACGGTAATTCTGATGAAGCAGCAGAGTATCGCTGGAAAGTCGCCCAAGATAAAGCGAACAACAAAGATTACATCGCTGCATGGCAATGGGCAGAACCAATTGTTACCAACAATCCCAACAGTATTTTGGCTCCAAGAGCAGGCTTTTGGGTGGGTAAATGGGCGGCTGCATTAGGAAAACAGCAAGAATCTCAAACTGCTTATGAGTATACGATTAGCCAGTTTCCCTACTCTTACTATGCATGGCGATCGGCGACGATGTTGGGGTTGAATGTCGGTAACTTTGACAACGTGCGCTCAATGAACCCAGAAGTCCTTGCACCCCAGCGTTCATTACCTCCCGCAGGTTCTGAAACTTTCAAAGAATTGTATCTGTTGGGTCAAGACCGGGATGCTTGGTTACAGTGGCAAACAGAATTTCAGAATAAACTTCAGCCAACGGTAGCAGAGCAATTTACTGAAGGCTTGATGCAGCTGGCAAGGGGAGAAAATCTCATCGGAATTGACAAAATTTCTAAATTGGAAGACCGGGAAATACCAGCTGAACTTGCCGAATATCAAACTCTAAGCAAACAAATCTCTTATTGGCAAGCCCGTTATCCATTTCCCTATCTGCGAGAAATTGAAAAATGGTCTACTGAGCGTCAACTCAATCCTTTGCTAGTAACTGCCTTAATTCGTCAAGAGTCCAGATTTCAACCCAAAATTAAATCTGTGGCAAATGCTACTGGTTTAATGCAGTTGTTACCGAGTACAGCTCAATGGATTGCCCCACAAATTAAGTTGGATAGCAAAACAATAAACCTAGAAGATCCTAACCAAAACATCATGCTGGGTACATGGTATTTGGATCATACCCATCAGCAATATAACAATAATTCTTTGTTAGCGATCGCCAGTTATAATGCCGGCCCTGGCAATGTCTCCAAATGGCTGCAAACTTACACTACACAAGACCCAGATGAATTTGTGGAAGACATTCCTTTTGATGAAACCAAAAATTATGTGCGTCAAGTATTTGGCAATTACTGGAATTATCTCAGACTTTACAACCCTGAAATTTCCAGCATAGTGGCAAAGTACTCGAATACACATCCGAAACTGCCGACACAGTGAAATGGGGGACTGGGGAGGCAGGGGAAGTGTGGGGAGTG
>NZ_JACKZU010000037.1:0-33275 GCF_014222165.1 Nostoc sp. 2RC | reverse complement strand
CATCTCCCCATCTCCCCACTCCCTATTTTCCAGATAAAATCTTGAATTTTTCGGTATTTACTGAGATATGAGAGCCACTACTTCAGTATATTTTCATTAAAAATATTTTTTAGCGCCCAAAGATTAAAATTTATAAGAAGTCTTGACTTGCACCTTTGACATTCAAACATATAACTTCAATAATCTTAGTTACGTAAAAATTCGGAATTATATAGAAATCTGACTTGCATCTTGCTAAGTATACTGAGAGCTAAAACCTGTTGTGGCTAGCTCTAAGTCAGCTTGGCTGGGAAAAAACCAAATTGATTTCTATAGAAACTGGCGTTAACAGGGTTGTATGATGTTTTTCTCTAATTCCAAACCAAGCTTAAAAATTAGTCAAAAAAATAAAACTTCGAGTTTTTATACAACTCCAAATCACATAATACTACTCGTTGGATATTTGATTACTCTACCAATTTTGACTTTGATAACTTTATCCTTTTTATTGCCATTATTGTCTGTGTTCAGTACTAATTTATTCACCTCCGCAGGAAACTTACATTACTCGACATCAATTCCTTGGATAGATGATGCATCTGAATGCGAAGATACTGGTAGAGACTGGCGCGATCGCAAATGTTGGGATAACGAACACAGTCCTATGTTCTAACGTCTAACCGTCAACAGTCAACGGTCAACAATCTTCTATGGAATATTTTTTACTTGGAAGTCCCTAAGTCCTATTTATTATCGGATTGGAATCAAGATGACAAATTCTGTACCTTCACCGGGAGAAGAGTTACATTCCAGGTAACCGTGGTGTTTTTCTACTATAATTTGGTAGGCGATGGCCAGTCCCAAACCCGTACCTTTACCAACGGCTTTGGTAGTAAATAAATGGTCAAATATTTTTTGTCTTACTAATTCACTCATGCCAATACCGTTATCAGAAATTGAAATTTTTACTTGGTTATCTTTAACTACGGTAGTAATTGTAATTTTGTTGGTATTGGCTTTAATTTCTTCAAAACTACGTTTGTTATTTGATTCTTCTAAAGCATCAATAGCATTAGCAAGAATGTTCATAAATACTTGATTTAATTGCCCTGGAAAACACTCAATTTCAGGTAAATCGCCATATTCAGTTACCACTTCAATGGCTGGACGTTGTTCGTTAGCTTTCAGGCGATGCTTCAAAATTAAAATTGTGCTATCGATACCTTCATGAATATGAAATCTCACTTTATAATCTTTATCAGCACGTGAAAAAGTGCGGAGACTGGTGCTAATATTTTTTAATCTATCGCACGCTATTGTCATGGAATCAAATATTTTTGGTAAATCTTCTAAACTGTATTCCAGGTCAATCTCTTCAGCATGATCGATAATTTCATCACTTTTGTGGGGGAAAGTTTCTTGATAGAGTTTTAGGTGGTCAACAACATCCGCAACAGTGGGTTTAGCTTGTTTAATACTGGCAGCAATAAAACCCAAAGGATTATTCATTTCGTGAGCCACACCAGCAACTAAGTTACCCAAAGCAGACATTTTTTCGCTTTGGATCATTTGTAATTGGGCTTGTTGCAGACTTTGTAAAGCAGTTTCTAGTTCTTGGGCTTTTTGTTGAAGTTGGAATTGGGCAACTTTTTGTTCGGTAATATCATCTGCTAGAGAAGCAATTCCAACTAATTCACCATCCACATTCACAAGGGGATTGTTATACCACGCACAAATAATCATTTTGCCATCCTTGGTCACATTTTCATTGACGCTGTAATTACCGCCTTGTTGGGATATGATTTCGACGCTGACTCGTTCCATTTCTGGTTGAATCTTTTCAGGGATAATGAATTTGAATTCACGACCCAAAGCCTCTTGTTTGCTGTAACCAAAGATTCTTTCTGCTGCCGGGTTCCAGTCAGTAACGTGATAATTAGTATCCCATTCTATAACTGCTACTGGAGTTTGCTGAACTAATAATTTTAGCCGTTGCTGGGATGTTTGTAAGTCAGATTGTGTGGCACTCAGTTTATGAAGCGATCGCTCTAATTGTTGGGCATATTCCTGAGAACGTTCGTAAAGTCGGGCATTTTCTAAGGAAATTGCGGCTTGAGTGCAAAGGAGATTTAGTAATTCAACGCGATCGCTAGTGAATGCTCCCGTGGTTAAATTATTTTCTAGATATAAAATGCCCATCAACTTGCCTTGACGCAAAATCGGAGTACACAAAACACTCTTAGGCTGCTGGCGCATGATATACGGGTCGTTGGCTAAGACGGGATCTGTTGTGGCATCCACTAGGACAACAATCTGTTTGTTGTGCTTGACTTTGTAAATTAGCTTTAAGGGAATTTCCTGGCTGTCCTCAACAGGAATCCGCTGCAATATCACTGGCTGTGTTCCCTGGGTAATTGAGCCTTTAATTAGGAGGCGTTCGTCTCGCACCAGCATCAACACACATTTATCAGCCCCCGCATCTTCGATGACGATGGAAAGCAACGATGACATTAATTTTTCTAGTTGGATGTCACCGGAGATAGTTTGAGAAGCTTTGAGAATAGCTTTTAAATCTAGGATATCTGAGAGATTGCTGCTAGATGTGGGGTGACTGGTGCATGTAACACTTCCTAATGCAAAGATGGTTTCGTTGATGGAAAGGGGAGAACGGATTTGCTGTAATATCGGCCCAAGTAGTTGGGGATAGCGTTTTTCTAAATCAGCGACTTTGGCTTTTGCACCCCAGCGAGTGTAGGCGTAGTAAGCTTGAGTCATATACTCCTGAGCAATCCGTTCCTTGCCCCATTCCAGGTAAAACTTTGCTGCTAGTTCGTTGGCCAGTGCGGCAATTTGAGTAAAATCATTTTCTTTGGCTGCGGTAATAGCGCCATCGTAACAGGCGATGGCATCTGCATAGTTACCAGAAACTCTAGCCATTTCAGCCGCCAGCAACAGTGATTGATGTAAAAAGTTCTCTGGACAAGTCTGCGTCCAGGTTTCTAAAACTTGACGGTGTTGCTGCATCACATCCCAGTAATGCTGTTGTTTCTCTGGTGTTACTTGGGGATAAAGCCCGGCTAAACTCAGGGGATAATAAAAGTGGAATAAAATGATGGGAAACAAACCAAGATTAGAAGCCAGGGTTTTTTCAGCAATGGCAGCGACCTTCACGGCATCGGCATAGCGATGGTACAAGTACAATAGCTGGATTTTCAAGAAGCAATACCAATTGATCCCTGCCTCAAAATTATTCTTGTGCCAAACATCAAGGCAGAGAATCTGGCCATCTCCACCATCCACCAGTAAATCGGGTTTTGCCAACAAACCTTGCAGGTGTAAAAGAAATTGCTGTTGGAGGTGAAATGTATGGGTAATATTGACATTATTTACTTGTTGCACATAGCTCAAGTATTTCTCGGTTTCGCCATACACCTCTGATAGGCAATCGCCTTTTAACAGCATCGTCCAAATCAGACATATTACTGCCCAAACGCCAAACCCAAGATCCCCTGTTTCATAACTGATGTGAAGAGATTGTTGGTAAACTGCTAAGTTTTCAACTAGTGGTCTATTGTAGGGATTGATTGCATGACCAAAAACGTTATTAGTTTTGGGAATGAACTTGGCGCTATTGAATTGGCCATCAAGCTTTCGTCCCAAGGTGGCGAACTCATAAGCACTGCGATAGTCTCCCTGAATCGTCAGCATCATCCCATACAAACAATAAGCACAGCCGGAACTTTCGGCATTGCCATAGGTTAATGAAGTATGAACCATTAACAGGATGCTGAGAATGGTCAGTGCTTGATTGCCACCGGTATAAGCAGCTCCCCAAAGATCGGGGAGGATTGACATACATACCTTTTTCTGTGCGTCGGTCATCGCAGGCAGATAAAATAAATCTGCGGGTTGCACAGTTGCCAGTTTGGAATGGATTTCCTGGAGTATGCTTTCAATCAGCGCTTGCTGACCTTCATCGGTTGCCGGAATGTTCATGCCCATAACACTCAAACCACTGAGTGCAGCTTCATAAGCGGCGAGTATATTTTCTCCGTGATTGGATTTCAGGGCTAGTTGCAAGCCATAAATTTCTGCGAGATGGAATTTATTCTCAGCGTACTGTAATGCCCGATGGAAGAGTCGCTCTGCTTCCTCAAAGCGCCCTACGATGTATTCGCACTCTGCACATTCCCGATAAAGTTTAAAGGTGAGGTCGTAGGCAGTTTGCCAACTATCTTCGGGAAGGATTTTCATGCCGATGGCGCAGTATTTCATCGCTGCTTTGTAGGCTGTGGAAACTTTAGCTTTTTTGCCAGCAATCAAATTTAACTGAGCTAACTCATAGCGATCGCTTATTTCATCGATGAGAGCAATTCCGTTGTTCAACTGATTGACAATATCAAAAACATGCAGTTCTAAAGTTTCAGGTGTTGTATTTTGCAACAGCAATTGCCCAATTTTCACATGAGTGGCTTGCTTTTGGTCGTCAGGAATCAGAGAGTAAGCAGCTTGCTGGACGCGATCGTGCAGGAAACGATAGGTGGGATTGACTGTTTCTTGTACCTGGCATTGTTGTCCACCGTGAAAAAACTTGTAAATTTGACTTGTGGGTAAAATCAAACCTTCTTGCAAGGCTTTCCACAATGCTGTTGCAATGTGAGTTGCTGGTTGTTCGGAAACAATGGCCAATGTCTCTAAATCGAACTGTGCCCCCACACAAGCAGCTAGCTTCAGTATCTCTTGAGTGATTTGTGGCAACTTTTGTAATTGCCGCGCCATGAACTGAACTACATCATCAGTGAGGGAGAGCAATTTCACTGACACTATATCGCACTGCCAGTGTCCAACTTGCAGGTCATAGGCAATGTAACCCTCTTGATGCAAGGCTTTGAGAAATTGGGTAGCAAAAAAGGGATTGCCTTTGGTTTTTTGATAAACTAACTCGGAGACCGGTTGCGCCATAATTGTGGAACAACTGAGGGTGTCGGCCACCAAACAATCGATCTGAAATTTACTTAAGGGGGCGAGGGTAAAAGTACTGATGGTTGCTAAAGCTTTCTTCATCTCCTCCAGTGTCAGCATTAGGGGATGGGTGGGAAAGACTTCGTTATCTCGGTATGCCCCAATCATCAGCAAACAGCCCTCCTTGCTTTGATTCATCAACACTTGCATCAGCTTCAGCGAGGCTGAATCTGCCCACTGCAAGTCATCGAGGAACACTACTAAGGGGTGTTCTAGTGTTGCGAACACAGCGATGAATTTCACAAATAGCAAGTTGAAGCGGTTCTGGGCTGCACTACCTGAGAGTTCTGACACTGCTGGTTGCTTGCCAATAATCTGTTCGAGTTCGGGAATAACTTCTATGAGGACTTGCCCATTTTCACCCACAGCACCAAGGATTTTGTTTTTCCACTGCGCCAGCTGACTATCATTTTCACTCAATAGTTGTTCCATTAAATCTCGGAAGGCTTGGACAAAGGCGCTGAAGGGGATGTTGCGGTTAAATTGGTCGTATTTACCTTTGATAAAGTAACCGCACTGTCGCACAATTGGCTTATGCACTTCGTTGACAACTGCGGTTTTTCCAATCCCCGAAAATCCAGCAACCAATATCATTTCTGTAGCCCCAAGACTCACTCGATGGAAGGCTTGGAGTAAGGTTGAGACTTCGGTTTCTCGACCATAAAGTTTATCGGGAATCATAAAGCGATCGCACACATCGCGCTGTGCAATTTTAAAGTTCTCAATGTAACCCGTTGCTATTAATTGCTGTAAACAATTCTCCAAATCGAATTTCAATCCCAAGGCACTTTGATATCTATCTTCAGCATTCTTAGCCATCAATTTGCTGATGATTTGGGAAATCACCGGAGGAATTTCACAATTAATTTCGTGTACTAATGGTGGTACTTTGGCAATGTGACAATGTACCAATTCCATTGGTTCATTTGAAGCAAAAGGTAACTCTCCCGTGAGTAATTGATAGAAAGTGACACCCATTGCATAAAAATCAGTGCGATAGTCAATCTTGCGATTCATTCTCCCTGTTTGTTCTGGAGAAATATAAGCCAGCGTTCCTTCCAAAATATTTGGATTGACAAAGGTTTGAGTTTCCCTTGGTAATAAAGAAGCAATACTAAAATCAACTAATTTAACTTGTTTCGTGTGGGGATTGATTAAGATGTTACTGGGTTTAATATCTTTATGAATAATGCGTTCGCGATAAAGTATATCTAAGGCATTGCACAGAGCGATCGCTATTTCTAAAAATTTCTCTAAACAACCAATATGATTGTTGACAAAATAATCTTTCAGGGAAATTCCCCCAAAGTCTTCCATGACTAACGTATAGCCATTTGGGTAGGGTTCTAGGCTATAGGTTTGGATAATTTCAGGATAGTTGAGATTTTTAGCGATGGTATATTGATTGCGAAATTGTAAGACTTCGCTAAAGCTGGGATAAAGATTCTTTAAAACCTTGATGACTACTGGTAATAAATCAATTTCTCTAACAGCTCGGTAAACCAGTGTTCTGGAACCATCATAAAGTTTTTCGCCCACCTGATATCCAGGAATGTTAATCATATATGCCAATATGCCAAATCTTCAACACCAGATTTATTATTCCCAAATCAAATGTGAATTTTGGAATGGCTACATTGCTATAGGAATCCGATTTGATTAATAGACTTCTTGCAAAAGTGGGGAAAAGGGTAAGGGGTAAAGGGGAAAGGCAAATAAACACCCTTTTCCCTAGCCACTACCAACAGTTTTATTTTCAAGGCAGATCTAATGAACATATTTGTTGGGGAGGGAAGTCTCAGAACTTTGGAGATATTAGGATATATATAACCTTTTACTCTCTTCCTTTGTTGGAAGGGCAGGCATCTGTTGAGCATGAATATTGAGTATAAAAATATATCCAAAAACATGCTCCAATCCTGAAATAGAGTAACTGAGCATTAAATTCAGTTATCAGTCCTGACAGCGTATGGTGTGGCGTGACAGCGCACCAACACCTGACACCAATTGGTGGGGGATACCAAACCCAGGGATTTAACTCATGACTGTTCGCTGTTAAAAGAGCATTTTTCCGAAAGTGAAAGCTGAAAATATTGATAATATGTCGAGTTCGCGTAATCTGCAAGAAACTCACTTAAACCGTGCCCGCGCCAGTCTCAGACAGGCGCTATCTTGGTATGGCTATCTTCGTAAATCAGGACAGCTTTCATCTAACCCAGAATTGGCATCTTTTGTGAAACCAGAATTAGAAACTCTTAACTCCACACTCAACAAACTAGACTCTAACGTAATTAGAATTGCTGCCTTTGGTTTGGTGAGTCGTGGTAAGTCAGCGGTTTTAAATGCTTTGTTGGGAGACAAAATTCTGCAAACTGGGCCTTTGAATGGTGTCACTCAATGGCCTCGTTCGGTACGCTGGCAGCCCGGTAATAAGGTATTAGTAGAGTTAATTGATACACCAGGATTAGATGAAATTGAGGGCGAATCACGGGCAGATATGGCACGGGAAGTAGTGCGACAAGCTGATTTGATTTTGTTTGTTGTTTCCGGTGACATCACACGTACTGAGTATCAAGCATTGCTAGAATTAAGGCGATCGCAAAAACCTTTGATTTTGGTGTTTAACAAAATAGATTTGTACCCAGATACAGACAAGGCAGCAATTTACGAAAATTTACAACAACTCGGTGCTGGATATTCCCAAGCAAAACCCTTGCTACCCGATGAAATTGTCATGGTGGCGGCGGAACCAGCACCAATGGAAGTGCGGGTTGAATGGCCTGATGGTAGCGTTACCTATGAATGGGAGACACCACCACCGCAAGTGGATGAACTCAAGCACACAATTTTGAACATTCTAAATCGCGAAGGCCGATCCCTTTTAGCTTTAAATGCACTCGTCCAAGCACGAGACGCAGAAGAATCCATCGCCCAAAAAACCATTGATTTACGCCAACAAGAAGCCGAAGATATCATCTGGCAATTTACCAAATACAAAGCTTTAGCAGTAGCCCTGAATCCCATCGCCTTTTTAGATATCCTGGGGGGAACTGTTGCCGATTTAGCTTTAATTCGCGCTTTAGCTCGCTTATATGGGCTACCAATGACCAGTTATGAAGCAGGGAAAATTCTCAAAACGATTTTATTGAGTTCTGGTGGCTTACTTCTGGGAGAATTAGGTAGTAGTTTTGTGTTGGGTTTGGGTAAGAGTACAGCAGCGATCGCTAGCGGTGACAATCCCACAAATATTACAGCCTTTGCTGGTAGTGCCATCGCCCAAGCTGGAATCGCTGGTTATGGTGCATACTCCGTTGGCAAAGCCGCCCAAGTCTATCTCGAAAAAGGCTGCACCTGGGGACAATTGGGCGCTAGCAGCGTCATTCAAGAAATTCTCTCTCAAGTTGACCAAAACACAATTCTGTATCGTTTGCAACAAGAATTAGGGATGAAGTATTGAGAATAACTAATAATTGTTTCTCATTTGTTACCCTTTATAAGCGTTTATCAACTTCTATCAAACTCTTATGACAATCCATTGCAATTCCCAATTTGCAATGCAACATTGAGAACATGACTATCTTTGCTATTAACCGTCAACAATCAACAAACCGAGTGATTGTGAATTTCAAAGCGCGTTAGTTTAGCTTTTTTCAGCAAAGATCGCCATAGGGTAATCCCCACTTAAGTTTGCTAAAAGATTGCGGTGTTTACACCATTTGATTTTGGTAAGCATATCTAAACTGTAAATGTGAGTTTTCTAAGGTCATTAGAATCTCTGCCCTTGATTGATATCTTTGGAAACATCAGGTAACGACATGACAACAACCTTAAACGTAAATCAAACTGCTACAACTCTTGAGCAAGCTATTTTTGAAGCCATTAATGAAGCTCGTACAACCTGTGAGTTAAATGGCAGTAATTCTGCTAATTGTGCCGTCGCTTGGGATATCGTGGAAGAATTGCAAGCTGAAAAATCTCATCAACATCAAGCAGAACAACACAAAACCTCTTTGGATAAGTATTGCGATCGCCATCCTGATTCTGTAGAGTGTCTAATATACGACGTTTAGGAAGAAAGAATCCAGAATTCAGAATTCAGAATACAGAATTCAGAATCAATTCTGTACGAGTCACTGATAAATCTTTAGGTTGAAATATCCACTAAATCTTGATTGCGTAAGGCTATGCGAAAGTTAGTGATTTTTAATTTATTCTGTATTCTGTATTCTTCTTCAACTAAATTTTTACTGCCGAATGCTACGCGAAAGATTTAGTGGTTTTTAATTTATTCTGAATTCTGAATTCTAAATTCTGTATTCTCCATTCTTCTTCAACTTTTTCGCAAATCAACTGTTGCTAATTGAACAATTTGCTTAATCTCTTCTAAATCAAGCGATGGTGTTTCACTTTCCATCTCCAACCATAGGAGAAATTCTATATTTCCAGCCGGGCCAGTAATTGGCGACCAAGTTAAGCCTTTGTGTTTCCATCCTAATTTTTGAGCGGCTTGCAACACTTGGAAAATAGCGTCAGCTTGGTCATTAGGATCGCGCACAACTCCTTTTTTTCCCACACGGGATTTCCCGACTTCAAATTGTGGCTTAACTAACAATATAGCTTCTCGATTTGCTTGAGTTAGCTCCCATAAAGCAGGGAGAATTTTAGTTAAGGAAATAAACGACACATCCACCACAGCTAAATCGGGAATCGGGTCATTTTCACCATACAAATCATTTGGTCGTAGCTGTCGTAAATTGGTGCGTTCGCGCAAAATTACTCGCGAATCATTTCTTAAGAGCCAGTCTACTTGTCCATAACCAACATCAATACCATAAACTAGTTTTGCCCCAGCTTGTAATAAACAATCTGTAAAGCCACCTGTAGAAATTCCCCCATCCAAACAAACGCGTCCAGTGACGGGAATGGCAAACACTGTCAAAGCTTTGGAGAGTTTTTCACCACCTCTAGAAACAAAGGGCGATCGCTCTTTAATATTGATTTTAGCTGTTATATCAACTTCTGTACCTGGTTTATCAACTATCTGCTGATTAACAGTCACTTCCCCCGCCTGAATTAACCTCTGTGCCAAGGCGCGGGAAGTACATAAATTTAAATCTACTAATAATGTATCGAGTCGTTGTTTAGCCAATTGACACCAAAGTAAAGGGGACTGGATATTGAGGATTAGGGAATGGGTGCCAAATCAAAAAGACAATTTTCTAATTATTATAACTTGATTGTGCCGGTAAGATTAAATCTAAAGCACGATTAATAGTTTCTTCGCCATTAACCAGCTTCTCTAACTCTTGGACTTCATAACGTCCTTCTTCAACTTCTAGAGAAGCCTCATCAATAGCGTTTAAATAAGCTTCCTCTAAAGTTTCCCTGAGTTGTTCTCGTGTCAAATAATAACCACCAGCTTGACGCCGCTTATTTTCTCGCTGAATTTCCCGAATTGAATTCCGAATGTAAACTTCCCAAGAGCGAGTCGTGCGATTTTCAGCTTGTTGTTTAATTAGATGTAACAACAGAATCACTGCATAACTACGAATCGTCTTGATGATATCATTTGAACTCATTTCCTCTAATTCTTCCACTATCATCAAAGTAGATGGAATATCACCTTGAAGAAGCAAGTCTTTTAAAGTTAATAGTTCTTCCATAATTACCGCCTCAAACATCGGCAACTTCCATAGCAATCTTAAATCATTGCTGAAAAGTTAGATCCCCGACTTGTTTAACAAGTCGGGGATATGGACTTCGACAATCCAAGACTTTTCGCCAAATCCCAAATTTTACAAGTCCCGATCAATAATGCTACTGTCTGAGGACTGAATTTTACAAATAAGATGTTAAATTTTAGCCTAAATGTTATATTTTTCTGTCAAAATTAACACCTTTTTGTTTTTTGTTTCTAAGATGAAACTTAATATGCTGAATTGGAAAGTTATTTACAAAATTTTGTGAAGGCGCAGGCATCAAATTACTGCATTCAATTCAAACCTGATATTTAAAACAGGAGATGGGCTAACATGACACAGCAAAATGCTGCCCGACTTTTTGAAGCCGTCAAGCGAGATCAAGCATTACAAGAGAAGCTCAAAGCAACAGCTAATCCAGAAGCTTTTATTAAGATTGCTCGCGAACGTGGCTATGAATTCACCCCTGAAGAACTAGACAGAGAAATCGACAAATTGTCAGAAGAAGATTTAGCCAACATCGTCAATCCAGGATGGGGAACTAGACGCCATCTCAATCCTAGATAATTCCTACTTTAGAAAACTTAAAGTCTAGAAACAACAAAATTTTCTAAGCAAGTTATAAATCAAAACAATAGCATGGTTGTTGAGTGTCAACAGCTATGTTATTTTTTATTGCTTTGGATCTGTGAAGATTTGCAAATTGCGTAGGCGTAGCCCACAGCAGGCATTAGTCGAAAACAACTCCAAAAACACAGCTTCAATGTAGCAAAATTATTTTACAGAGGTGCGATCGCTAAATTGAAACAGCAAATTGAGGCTTCATAGAAAAGCGATCGCACTTGAATTTTAGAGGGCGATCGCTATTTATCATTAGTTGTAGCGTTGGTCGAAGACGCCACCCTAAAATCTAAACATCAATCTCGCTCAACTCGCGTGTGATGTGATCGAATGGTTCGTCTACAAAAGCAGTGTTAGCCACACCTGCTGCTGCTACTTGTTCCTTAGCTAAATCCTTGAGTATTTGCACGCCACGAACCGTCGGCCCGATGGGTACTCCTAAAGAATTGTAAGTTTCTCGCAGACCTTGTAAGACTCGTTCATCTAACACATTTGTATTTCCAGCAACCAACGCATAAGTGGCGTAGCGCAAGTAATAATCTAAATCCCGCAAACAAGCCGCATAACGACGGGTTGTATAAGAATTTCCACCGGGACGAATCAGTTCCGGCAGTTCTTCGTATAACTTTAAACCAGCCTGCTTGACAAGTCCCGCTGCATTAGAATTAATTGCCGCAGCCGCTTGTACTCGTGCTGTGCCACTATTAAAGTAAGACTTTAGACTATCAAGCGCATTCCGGTCAAAATACCGACCAGCCACGTCATAATTCTTAATTAAACTTGTTACCGCATCGCGCATTCCTTTTTCTCCCAATCGTTGCTATCTATGGTTTGATATTTATTTGGCTGCATTTATGCAACAGTAAATTTTTGTGCTATTAAAAATAGATTCGGCACAAAAACAATCTATCCACTACATAAGGATTCTATGCCAAAGTTGACCCCTATGTGATGAACTTTCCAGTTTTGTACAGACGATCGGCGAAAGGTTAATATAACCTGTAATCCAGATATCTGTAACACAAACTACAAAATACCCTAATATCTAGTATTTAAGATATTTCAGGTGTGTCACGGCTTGATTGAGATCAGCAGGGCTAGGATGTTTTGGAAGATTCTGGTTTTACTTTAGGAAATTGGTACAGAAGGAGTAACAATGACAACCCCACAAGAAGTCTTGAATTTAATCCAAGACCAAAAAATTCAGCTGATCGATCTCAAATTCATTGATACAGTAGGGACTTGGCAGCACCTCACTGTGTACTACAACCAAATCGATGAAAGTTCATTCACTGATGGCGTACCTTTTGACGGTTCCAGTATCCGGGGTTGGAAAGCGATCAACGAATCGGACATGACGATGGTACTCGATCCCAACACTGCTTGGATCGACCCATTCATGGAAGTACCAACGCTAAGTATAGTTTGTAGTATTAAGGAACCCCGCACGGGTGAATGGTATAACCGTTGTCCACGGGTAATTGCTCAAAAAGCAGTAGACTACCTAGTTTCCACTGGTATTGGTGATACAGTCTACTTTGGCCCTGAAGCTGAGTTCTTCATCTTTGACAATGCTAGGTTTGCTCAAACCGCCAACGAAGGCTACTACTTCTTAGACTCCGAAGAAGGTGCTTGGAATTCTGGTAAAGCAGGTACAGCTGAAAAACCCAACTTGGCTTACAAACCACGCTTCAAAGAAGGTTACTTCCCAGTTTCGCCGACGGATTCTTTCCAAGATATCCGTACAGAAATGCTGTTGACAATGGCAGACTTAGGTGTACCCATTGAAAAGCATCACCATGAAGTTGCTACAGGTGGTCAGTGCGAATTGGGTTTCCGCTTTGGGAAGTTGATCGAAGCTGCTGACTGGTTGATGATTTACAAATATGTCATCAAAAACGTTGCTAAAAAATACGGCAAAACCGTCACCTTTATGCCAAAACCAATTTTTGGCGACAACGGTTCGGGAATGCACTGTCACCAGTCCATCTGGAAAGATGGTCAACCTCTATTCGCAGGTGACAAGTATGCTGGTTTGAGTGAAACAGCACTGTATTACATTGGCGGTCTTCTCAAACACGCACCAGCACTGTTAGCAATTACCAACCCTAGTACCAACTCTTACAAGCGCCTAGTACCTGGTTATGAAGCACCAGTTAACTTGGCTTACTCCCAAGGTAACCGTTCTGCTTCTATCCGTATTCCTTTGTCTGGAAATAACCCCAAAGCTAAGCGGTTAGAATTCCGTTGTCCAGATGCCACTTCTAACCCCTACTTAGCGTTCGCTGCGATGCTTTGTGCTGGTATTGATGGCATCAAAAACAAAATAGATCCTGGTTCTCCCTTAGATAAGAATATCTATGAACTCTCTCCAGAAGAACTGGCGAAGGTTCCTTCAACCCCAGGTTCTTTGGAATTGGCCTTAGAAGCACTAGAAAACGACCACGCTTTCTTGACAGAATCAGGCGTCTTCACAGAAGACTTTATCCAAAATTGGATTGACTACAAGCTGGCTAACGAAGTCAAGCAGTTGCAGCTACGTCCTCATCCCTACGAGTTTTACCTCTATTACGATGCTTAATTAGGGGCTGCCGAATAAAAAACATTCAATTTTTTGTGGGGTGAACATCTTGGCTACCCATAGCAAAGGGTGGGCCAGACGCCCACCCCACAAGATTGGAAATTTATTCGTTGGTAATCCCTTAAGCACCGTATTTAACTAAAAGTTTCAATTTTGCCACCTTGGAGGGTGGCTTTTTTCTCAGTTGAGCAGCTATTTTTTAGTGTTGGGTATGGGGCATTGAGAAGAGGCTCCAGGGGAAAAACTCATCTCCCCATCTCCCCATCTCCTCACTAACTCATCGTCGCGTTGCTGCGTCCATAAATCATCCGCGTTGTTGCATCTATCTTCCCTTGAATAGGGTTCCAGTAGTGAGATGCTTCTTCAGGAAGACCAAGTTCTTGTGCAGCACGCATCAGCATCGATTGTTGGCGATTCTTGACTTGCTGATGTTCGCGAACCATTAATGCACGAGATTTTTCTGCAATAGACATAACCATAGTCCTCCACGCTTTTGTAGTGAATATATATTTTTGGGTTCTTTTCTATGACTAATATAACAGAAAAAACTGTAACATAAGCTACTATTTTGCATTGAATTTAGAAATTCCATATTTTTCAGGCGAGTGCATATCGATTAAAAAGCTTTAAAAATAAAGCTTTTAGCGGTTTAACTTGTCAAAATTATTGTTCAAAACCACTAACATTTTTTACAAAAGTTTATATTTTGCAGTCTGATATTATTAAGTGGAGATTGATTAAGGGAACTCCAAAAAATAAATTATTCTGGTTCCCGTCGTTGAACGCCAGTTGGTTCTCCTAAGGGAGACGCCACGAGTAGCTTGGTTAAGAGGAGGGAAGCCTCTTAACCCATCCAACGCACTGGCTCCTGTTGACCCTTCTCCTATGGTCGCCGCTACGCGGAGTGTCCCGGAGGGAAGCTGGTACGACTTTGCTCAGGGTTAAAGCTGAGCCAAGTCGAAGCCTTGACTGCTGAGTGTCAACCGTCAACGGTCAACAGATAACAATCTTCTGTGGAATATTTTTTTACTTGAAAGTCCCTAACTCATCCCCCGGCTTTACGTGCTGAGGATTTTGACTTAGTAGTATTTATACGGTATTTTTTGTGTTTAATAATACTAATAATTATTGACCAATGACTAATGACTAAGACGGCAATTCATCCCATCCCCAGAAAGAATAGGCTTTTTCGCCGTTTTTCGGTAATTTGTTTTTTGAAGTTTATTGTTTTTCGGTAATACAGTAGGAATACGGCACTGACAAAAAAGTAAGTTAGGATCGTGTAAGTTTACAAAACTTTATATAAGTTTATGACAGTCACTTACCCACGTAAATTTCAGAATGCCTTGGGTGCAAGGGAAATCTTGAAACGAGTGGTATGCGATCGCCAGATCCACTTAATTACCCTCAATCGCTACCGCTACAGCGAACAACGCAGTTGTAAAGACCTGACTGACTTAATCGAGGAACTGAATGGACAGCCACCAGAATTAGTGCGGGATTTGTCTCATCACATCTCGGACGAAGCTCGCCATGCTATGTGGCTGACTGATTTACTCATCGAATTAGGAAGCGATGTAGGAACTCCCCCCGGAACTTCCTATATTGATGAATTCGATCGCCTGCTCGACAAAGACGCCTACGATCCAAAACGTAACTTAGACGACTGGATGATTGCTGCTCTGACAGCAATTAACATCACTGAAAAACGCGGTTGTGAATATTTTTCTGCACACATTTACGCTCTCAAGCAAGCGCCACAAACAGAAGAAAACATCAAAATCCGGCAAACAATTGAAAAGATTTTGCCAGAGGAAGCAGGACATGTACGCTGGGGTAACCGTTGGTTAGCAGAACTGGCGCGTAAAAGTCCAGAACATCGCCAAAAAATAGAGCAAGCGAAGCGAAAATATACTGCAATTGAACAGGCGGCCTTTGAATCGGGAATGGATATCACCTTGGGGGCCGAACTGCGCCGAGTTGCCAACTTGCTGGAAGTTGCAAATAACATGCCCCTTTGGCAACGTCCTCAGTACCTGATGGAACGCTTACCCCAGACTTTGTTAGCACCTGAGTTGCAGTTTACTAGGATTCAAGCCGCACAAAAAGCTTGGCAGCGCGATCCACAAGCGTTTTTCGAGAAATTTGTACCCATGTTCCTCAACGGTATCGAGCGAATAGAAGATAATCGCCAGAAAACAACCGTTTGAAGTGAAGGAATAGGGAGTGGGGAGATGAGGAGATGAAGAGATGGGGAGATGATAGTTATCAGTTATCTGTTGACTGTTGACTGTTCACTGCCCCACGGCTCATGCCCAATAATTATGTCAGAACTTACGCAGCGAAATTATTTGTTGAGGTCGGGAATAGGGCATAGGGCAAACAGGGGATTTTTTCTTGCCCAATGACGCCACTTGCTACAAGTCGGGCATTACCCGCAAGGACGCAGTGGCTCTCCTATGACGCCAGTTGCTTTCCTGTGGTCTTGCATCAGAAAGCAACTGTTTCCCTATCCCCAGCCCAAACCCTTAATTTTTCGTTGACCATGCGTAAGTCCTATATGTATTGATGTAGGTAACCAGCTACTCAATCTGTAAGAAAACTTATTTGGGAATAAAGAGAAGTTGCCTTAAGTTTTTTCCCCAATTAGCAAAATGTCGGAATTAGATGTGTTTTAAATTAATTGATAACCTAAGTAACATCTGTTTCTAAAGTAGTTGAGGTTGAGACGCAGAGCTTCCCAGAAATAAGAGTAACAGTTTTGTGGTTTTTGATGAGTTGGTAATACTGTAGTTCGAGACAATTGATTGAATTTGCCTTTTGATTTCCAGGTTTTATGCCAACTATTACATACAGCAAATTTTAGTTGAAATACTACGCGATCGCTGAAGATTTTCGGATGTTAACTGTATATATCTCTGCCACCAAAACCACCAAAAAAATATTAGCGCAACACTTGTTTTCTAGTAATTAGCTTTGCCAAAACGTCCATTATCCCACAGCTATTAAACAATAGCGTAGAAATTTTTGGCGAATTTTTGCATTACTTCTCTGCGCCCACTACCGCGATGACGTGGCGCATCATCTGGATTTTGGTCGGATTGTGCCGAGAGGAACTTTTGCCAAGCAGGCATCGAAAGCAGCCAATTGTCTTGGAAAGTTGAGCCACTGCATTGGACGGGTCTTTCGGCTTGTTCGCTCTTAGCGTTCCCGTAGGATAGCAAGTGGCGTTTGTTTGCCCTTGGTATTGCTGGAAGGCGTCGTAGTTTGGGAAAAGTTGCAGAATCGTCTACAGACTTTCTGCTTGTTAAGTGATTGTCCATTGCTTGGCAGTTGGAAGCTAAGGGGCCGAACACCAGACTCGAAACTAAAAGTGAAATGGCAGCACGCATAGCAGATGTCTATTTTGGAACTCTCCACTTCACTGATACTTAGCTTTTCTAGGAATATCCGGACAATTCATCAAAAAGTATTGTGTTTTACTGAAAATAAACTACTCTTATCCTTCACTTAAATGTTCGACTAATAACCAATTACTGAAGTGATTTTCACGACCCCATACTGTAATTAATTGTTGGTCGGGATAAGCGTGTAACTGTTCATTGATATGCGATCGCAAAGTCACAAGCTGCCAATTTTTACCTTGATATAAGGCGGGAGCAGTGACAGTGAATCTGTATTCCTGATGACCAATGCGGTAGAAAATACCTTGAAAACACTTGTTTTTTGAGATTAAGACCTCATTAACATTAGATTCAAAGTAGTTATCCGTAGATAGCCCAGGACAATCACCACTAGCTGGATAGGCTAATGGGTTATTTAAGTAATACAGTTGGCGATGCAGCCAATCCGAACGATTAGGCGATAAATTAAAAAAAGGTATGATTATTGCGTTTGAGCGGTTGTCTTGTAGTAAAGCCGCTTGTAGATCCCTGACAGGTAAATCCCTTGGTTGGCAGTTTAACTCAACACACATCGCCGCCGCCATTCCCGCTGCTTGACCAATGCCCATAACCACTGGTTGTAATCTGGTTGCGCCATTGGCAATGTGGGAAACGGAAATATTCTTTTCACAAACGAAGAAACCATCCGTTGTGGCTGGAATTAGACAACTGTAGGGAATTGTAAAGGGAGTCCCAGTCCAGCGTCCCCCCCATTGGATAGATTTTGGTTGCAGTGGAAATTGAACGCCAGGATAATGATGGTCATTGGCGTAATTACCAACAGCAATTGCATCATTAAATATAGATGCAACTCTACCTCCAGCAACAGGCAAAATATCCTGTTCGCGGATAGTAGTTAGCCCCACTAAGCGCCGGCTTTCCCGGTAATAGGGATGCAGTGCAAAAGCTTTTTGAGTATGGGGAAATACTTCTCTGGCTAAACCATAGCGACGGCCGAGTTGATGTTGAATATAATGGGCAAAATTTTGACTGTGCCAGCGTGATTCTTGGATAAATTCACCTCTGGTTACCTCTGACTTTATCAGCCGCCCTACCCCTTGGCCGTAGTCATTGCCACAAATTGGCCAATTTATCATGAAGCGATCGCCAGGTAAACGTCCATAATTTAAAAATGTCTCTGCTCCATAACCGTCCCAAGCACCTGCAAATAAGGATGGATTATAGTTGGGGGCGGTCGGAATTTGTGGAGCAACGGCTTCACCAAAGTCTTGCATAATCACCACATAAGTGGGCGCTTGCACCGGATATCTCTCGGTTAAAGAGTTAAATTTTACCGGGGCACTGGGTTCTCCCCACTCAGATTGCAATTCCCAACCCCAACGGTAAGGAATGTCAGCTAAAGCCAATAAATCTCCTAATTCTGTGGCGTCGAGAATAATTTTGGCTGTGACAGCAAAATCCGCAAAGCGCACACCAGTAATGCGATCGCGTTGCCGATAAACTTCTAAAGGCACTTGCAAAGAAATCCAATGAAGATTTGGCAATTCCTTCACCCAATCAGCAAAAATCTCTGCCCCAATGCAGGGATCGTAACTAAAAAAGCTTACCCAACAGTTATCTAATCCCCCTGGTTGTCGATGTCGTAATTCCTGTAAAAAAGCACCCCACAACCCTGTTTGGAAAGCTTCTAATTCATTGCCATCGGGTGCAGATACTCCGGCTGAAGTCAGCATTCCCCCCAACCAAGGAAATTCACTCACCAAAATAGTTTTAGCTCCCCGTCGCGCTGCTTGGATAGCAGCAGCAGTCCCTCCAGTTCCACCACCAACAACTAAGACATCTGCTGTATATGTTTGATGAACCATATCCAAATCCTTTGCCAAATGCTATTTGGCTGATTTCAGTTGTTCCTGGCCTCTGCTTTTTTAAGCTGAGTTTGCCACTCACCTGCATCAGCTTTTGTCAAGTTTAAATTGATGGATAAGTAAGCTGTTCTATATCTGGGGAATTCGTCGAAGGCACTAGTAGTACGCCAAGGCAACTTGGCTCTTTAAAGGTGAAGGGGGAAAGGGACTCATGTTTTTTATCCCTTCCCCTTTTCCCGGTTGGTGAGCTTGTCGAACCATTAACCTTTACCCAACCTCCACCTAACATTTTTGAGTTGGCAGACTACTAGCTGCTGCTGACAGTTAAACGTCAACCCTCAACACTATGAATAACTGTCCAATTTAAAAGCGCTGAATAAGCAGTTTAATTTTTATGTTTTATGACTTACGTGCAAAATATAAGTGCAAAATATTACATTAAAACTTAGGCAAAGTACGGGATATTGCATTTTACACAGCTGTATGCAAAGATAAATCTACGTAAAGTCCTATAAATCTATCGTAATACCGTATTAAATTGACCTCAATACTTTTTCCTCTAGCGATCGCAACTGAAAGCGTTCAGCTGATTTTGGTTTGGCCATGAATGAA
This sequence comes from Nostoc sp. 2RC, assembly GCF_014222165.1. Lineage (NCBI taxonomy): Bacteria > Bacillati > Cyanobacteriota > Cyanophyceae > Nostocales > Nostocaceae > Nostoc > Nostoc sp. 2RC. Next base: position 13,492 of record NZ_JACKZU010000037.1, on the reverse strand, counting down.
GTAACTACAAGAAATAAATTATCCAGTTTCAGGGAACTCCAAAGAATAAATTATTCAGCTTTAAACATTGATTGTTAACTGTAAACCGTCAACAATTAAGAGTTAACAATCTTCTATAGAAAATGTTTATTTTTAAGTGCTTCAATCAAATCAAAATCAAAATTTATTTGAGTGTCAATAGCACTGACAGACTGAAGAATAAAGAATCATTTAAAGTCAAAAAACAATGTGGATTGTTAAACTTGCTCTTCGTCGTCCTTATACCTTTGTAATTGCTGCCATCTTAATTGTTGTTTTAGGGGTAGTTACTATTACGCGCATGGCAACGGACATTTTTCCAGAAATTAATATCCCTGTTGTCAGTGTAATTTGGTCTTATGGTGGTGTTTCACCAGAAGAAATGGAACAACGGATTGTTACAAGTAGCGAACGCTCTTTTACGACTACTGTTAATGATATTGAACACATCGAATCACAATCGCTTAATGGCGTTAGTGTAATTAAAGTTTTTTTCCAACCAGGAGCAAAAATTGAAGCAGCAGTAGCTCAACTTACCTCTATTACTCAAACAATTCTTCGGGGTTTACCTCCAGGAATTACACCTCCTTTAATCATTCGCTACAACGCTTCAAATGTGCCAATTCTCCAGCTTAGTGTTAGTAGCACATCGCTATCAGAACAAGAACTTTACGATAACGGCAATAATTTTCTGCGGACTCAGTTAGCGACTGTCCAAGGTGCATCTGTACCGTTACCTTATGGCGGTAAGCCCAGGCAAATTATGGTAGATATTGACCCACAGGCGCTATTTGCTAAAGGTCTTTCAGCTACAGATGTCACCAGTGCAATTACCGCCCAAAATCTGATTTTACCTGCGGGAAATGCCAAATTAGGAGAGCGCGAATACAGCGTTCGCCTCAATAGCAGTCCCCAAGTCATAGAAGCTTTAAACAATTTACCAATTAAACAGATCAACGGCACAATAATTTATATACGTGATGTTGCCCAAGTCCATGATGGCTTTGCTGTACAGAACAATATTGTCCGTCGAGATGGGAGACGTTCTAGCTTATTAACTATCCTCAAAAGTGGTGGGGCTTCCACTTTAGATGTTGTTGCGAGAATCAAAGAAAGACTACCAAAAATTCAAGCTACATTACCCAAAGAATTAGATTTAGATATCTTATTCGACCAATCGATATTTGTGAAAGCTTCCATTCATGGAGTATTGACCGAAGGTTTGATTGCTGCTTGTTTAACTGCCACGATGATTTTATTATTCTTAGGCAGTTGGCGTAGTACTTTAATTGTGGCAATTTCTATCCCTTTGTCAATTTTTTGTTCTATCATTGCCATGCGATTAATTGGACAGACACTAAATATTATGACCTTGGGAGGTCTCTCTCTAGTAGTTGGAATTTTAGTTGATGATGCCACAGTAGAAATTGAAAATATCCATCGCAATTTGGCACAAGGAAAACCTCTAGAACAAGCTATTTTAGATGGGGCACAACAAATAGCTGTGCCAGCTTTTGTTTCCACCTTGGCAATTTGTATTGTTTTTATCCCCATTGTATTTTTAACTGGAGTATCACAATCGCTATTTATGCCTTTAGGAATGGCGGTTGTTTTTGCGATGCTGGCCTCTTATTTGCTTTCACGTACAGTAGTACCAATGTTGGCAAAATTTCTCCTTGCTAAGGAACTACATCTTTATAGCGAACATGAAAATTTAGCCAATAATGGTAATGGTCACCCATCTACCCCAAATCCAAAAAAAAATATTTTCTGGCGTATTCACGAACTATTTAATCGCCAATTTGAAAAATTTCGCCACAACTATCGAAATACTCTAGCCAAAGCTCTAAACCGTCGCCGTGTAGTTTTTGCGATGTTTGGTGCTTTTTGGATCAGCGCCTTAATTTTACTACCTTTTGTCGGTCAAGACTTTTTCCCTCAAGTAGATGCAGGTCAGTTTCGCTTGCACGTCCGCGCCCCTGTGGGAACTAGACTTGACAGGACAGAACAGATTTTTACTCAAGTTGAAAATGAAATTCGCCAAGTTATTCCTGAGGAAGAATTAGAAATTATTCTTGACAATATTGGCGTGCCTGTAGGTGGAGTAAACCTGGCCTTTAGCGACACAGCAACCATAGGCCCTGGTGATGGAGAAATTCTTGTAGCTCTCAAAGAAGGTAAACATCATTCTACTTGGCAATATGTTAAACAACTACGCCAAAAATTAACTGCCCAATTTCCTGAATTAACCTTCTTTTTCCAACCTGCGGATATAGTAACTCAAATTCTTAATTTCGGTTTACCAGCCCCTATTGATATTCAGGTTATAGGCCCATCTAAAAATCGTCGGGATAACTACAAAATTGCCAAACAAATCAAAGAACAAGTGGCTGTAATTTCGGGAGCAGTTGACGTTCATTTACATCAAGTTGTTGATGCTCCAGAGCTACGTATTAATGTAGACCGTTCTCAAGCACAACGTAGCGGTTTAACTCAACGAGATGTTGCCAATAACCTACTCACTTCATTAAGCTCTAGCGGTCAAACATCACCTAATTTTTGGCTCGATCCTGTTAAAGGAGTTAGTTATCCAGTAGCCGTACAAGTTCCCCAATATAAACTTAACTCTCTAGACAAAATTCAGAGTATTCCTATTACTAATGGCTCTAGTTCTTCACAACTTTTAAGCAATCTTGCTGTTGTTCAACGTAGTAAAGCACCTGCTGTTGTTAATCATTACAACGTACAACCCGTGTTTGATATTTACGCTAATATTCAAGGTCGCGATTTAGGTGGTGTAGCCAGTGATGTTTATAAAATAGTTGACAAATTTCAGGATAAGTTACCCCGTGGAACGTCAATTATCATCAAAGGTCAAGTAGAAACGATGAACTCATCATTTCTAGGTTTAGAAGTGGGGTTGATATTTGCTATTGGATTAGTTTATTGCCTAATAGTAGTGAATTTTCAATCTTGGATAGATCCATTGATTATTATGATGGCACTGCCAAATGCTTTAGCAGGAATTGTCTGGATACTATTTGTGACTAACACAACTTTTAGTGTGCCATCTTTGATGGGCGCAATTATGAGTATTGGTGTTGCTACTGCTAATAGTATTTTGCTCGTTACCTTTGCTAATGAACAACGTTTGCTAGGGGAAAAAGCTGTTTCTGCGGCTTTAGCAGCTGGTTACACTCGTTTGCGTCCGGTATTAATGACTGCTGGCGCTATGATTATGGGGATGTTACCAATGTCTCTGGGTTTGGGAGAAGGTGGCGAACAAAATGCTCCTTTAGGACGTGCTGTAATTGGTGGATTATTAGCAGCAACTGTGGCAACTTTAATTTTTGTACCTGTAATTTACAGTATTTTGCGCCGCAAACAACCACAAAATTTAGACGAAGAATTGTCTTCTACTATCAAATTAACTGTAGCTAATCGCTAAATTATTCCTGAATTATTCAGAACCCCAAATAGGTAGGGCGGGTTACGTTAAACCCTAACGTACTAAATCCATAAGAATGATGCGTTCGCTATCGCCAACGCATCTTACAAATACTTAATTTTGTTCAACAATAAAACTGGATTACTATATGGATACTCAAGAAAACAATCAAATTACTGATTCAGAACTGATAGCAACTGCCGCAAAAAATCGAAGAAATCCTCTCAGTTCAATTACTATTATTGCTACAACTACTTTGGTAGTTACTGGGCTTTTAGCAGTTGGTATCATACCTCGGATACAACAAAAATCAGAATTAAACGCTTTTGCTAAATCTACAATTAAAAAAGTTTCTGGAGTGAATGTAGTTAAGCCCAAGCTGGCGGCTAATTTTACAGAGTTAGTTTTACCTAGTAGTATTCAAGCAAGTCAAGAAACTACAATTTATGCACGTACCAGTGGGTATTTACAAAAGAAGTTAGTGGATATTGGCGATCGCGTCAACAAAGGACAGTTACTTGCTGTAATTGATGCACCTGAAACTGACCAAGATGTAGAGCAAGCTCGTGCAGAATTGGCAAAGTCTCAGGCTAATATTGCTCAAGTCCAAGCAGACTTGGCACAAAAGCAAAGTAATCTTTCTCAAGCAAAAGCCAACTTCAAAGCGAGAGAGGCTGAATTAATTGAAGCACGTACAAACCTAGAACTCGCCCGTCAAACTTGGCAGCGTTGGCAATTACTTGAAAAGCAAGGAGCAGTCACTACACAAGCTGCTGATGAACGTAAAACTGCTTTTAATACAAGTCAAGCTAATGTAGATACTTTAATTGCTCGCGTTAATTCCGACCAAGAAAGTATCAATACTGCTCTAGCAGCTATTAATTCTCAAAGAGCTAATATTAATGCCTTTGTTGCAAGTAAAAATGCTGCCCAGTCAAATTTACAGCGGATAAAAGTTTTACAATCATTCAAACAAATTGTTGCTCCTTTTTCTGGTGTAATTACTGCTCGGAACATAGACACAGGAGCTTTAATTTCTGCGGGTAGTAATAGTAATAGTGGAAATTCCTGGCTATTTAAGGTTGCTCAGACAAATAATTTGCGTATCCGAATTAACGTTCCCCAGGCTTTTGTGCAATCAATTCAGCCAGGACAAACTGCCCTTGTTCGCGTCCGGGAACTACCGAAAAAAGCTTTTTCTGGTAAAGTGATTCGTACTGCTGATGCCTTGGATGCTTCTTCTAATACCCTTTTGACTGAAATTGAAGTCAAAAATTCAGAAAATGTGTTGCGTCCTGGGATGTATGCTGAAGTTACTTTTAAGGCTCAACGTGTTAATCCACCTTTGTTAGTACCAGCTAATACCTTAGTCATTAATGCAGATGGCATACGAGTAGCTACTGTGACCAAGGAAAACAAAGTTAACTTCAAGAAAGTAGAACTGGGACGAGATTATGGTACTGAAGTTGAAGTAGTTTCTGGTTTAAGTCCTAATGCGAGGTTAATTACTAATCCTACCGATGCTCTGCAAGAAGGTAAATCTGTTCAAGTACTTGCATCTAAGCCTAAGACTAAGAATTAATCCCGATACAGTTAATAATTTCTGGAGCAAGACGCTAAGCGTAGCTTGCTCCTCTGTAGGAGTACGTTTTGGCTCGCCGTAGTGCCGCTATAGCAGTCGCAGTCCCTCCAGTTCCAACGCCAACGACTAAGACATCCGCTGTATATTCTAGTTTTCGACAGATTTTCTCCAGACAGGTTCACATCAAACAAGATAATTTATTTTATTTTTCGGATATTTCGTTTATGTAGTGTGTATTATAAGATTGTGAATATTATTGACGGCGTAAAGTACCACAACACAGGAGGAAGTAATCACAATGTCTAGGCATAACATACTTTCAGAATCTGTAATGTCTCCAGAGCAAGAAGCCCAATCTATAAAAAAACTGGAGCGCACACTTAAAATTGAAGGCTCCCAAACGAAACTAATAGGAGCCAACAAAGAAGAAATTTCCATTCCTTATTCGGTTTATCAGGTGTTACGTCAAGCTGTCGATGCAATGGCACTAGGTAAAGTAGTATCTATAGTTATTCAGGATCGAGAACTGACAACTCAAAAAGCAGCAGACTTTCTTAAAGTCTCACGTCCGCATCTGATTAAGTTATTAGAACAGGGGGAAATTCCCCACATTATGGTGGGAACACATCGGCGTGTTCGTTTTGAGGATTTAGTGAAGTACAAACAGCAGAGAGATGTAAAGCGGGATCAACTGTTAACTGAGTTAACTCAGATGAGCCAAGAAGCAGGATTCTACGAATAGGAGTAATTCAACCAATAAAATGGCTGAGTATCTTGTTCTCTTAGACTCTTGTGTCATGTTTCCCATGTACTTGCGTGACATTCTACTTCGCTGTGCTAGGGCTGGTTTTTATTTACCTTATTGGTCGCAGGAAATTCTTAATGGTGCAACTCGCAACCTTGTAATTACAGGGAAGATGTCAGACGAGAGAGCAATGAAGTTGGAGGGGACAATTAAAGCAGCCTTTCCAGAAGCAATGGTGGAAGTGCCAAATGGATTAGCTGAAATTATGACAAATCATGTTGGCGATCGCCATGTTCTAGCTGCTGCTGTAGTAGCTAAAGCCAATATAATTGTCACATCAAATCTCAAGCATTTTCAACCTAAGGATCTGGCTCGTTGGGAAATAGAAGCCCAACACCCGGATACTTTTCTTACCCACCTTTACGATCTTGACCCCGACTCCATACTTCAAGTAATACAGCGATGGTCTCAAGATTTAAGAAAGCCACCCCTAACTTTTATCCAGCTACTCGCTCTGCTAAGCAAAGAAGTACCGATATTCGCTAGTAAGATTCTATGGGATGAATACAGCCAGAGTGTTTTCCAGACCGCGAAAAAAGCTTTGGATAAACTAGGCAAGGTAGCAATAGAAGGGGGTCTATATTTTGAGGGAGAACGCTATAGACTTTGGCAGAATCGCAAAGTTTTAACAATTACTGCCAAAGACAACCGAGGGGAGATTCTGCGGGTTGAGAATGGGACAATAAAAGGAAAGCTCTCATCAGCAGACGTTGAAGCATTCCAAATCTTTGAACAAAGCTTAGAACAAGAACTAGAACAAGCTAAAACGCAAAAATCTCAAATCTGATAGCCTAACGTTGACCACTAATGTTACATCTAGTATCGTTGAGCGGTGAAAAATCAACGTGAAAGCACAGGTGTTTAGAGGCGTCAATCAACTTTCTTACGAAGATGTCCCAGTTCCAACCTTGGAACCAGATGAAGTACTGGTACAGGTGCGGGTTGTGGGGTTATGTCAGTCAGATATTAAAAAAATTCGTTACCCGTTATATGAACCACCCCGCATTTTTGGACACGAAACCGCTGGTACGATCGCAGCAGTGGGTTCTCAAGTCCAAAATTGGCAAGTTGGACAACGCGTGGCTGTCATGCACCACATCCCTTGTATGCATTGCGCCTATTGTTTAAATGACAATTTTTCCATGTGCGATGTCTACAAAAACATTTCCACCACCGCAGGCTTTAATGCTAGTGGCGGCGGTTTCGCTGATTATGTCAAAGTTCCAGGACATATTGTCCAAAACGGCGGGTTAATTCCCATCCCTGACAATATCAGTTTTGAAGAAGCAAGTTTTGTCGAACCCACGAATTGCTGCTTGAAAGCAGTGAAAAAAGCCCAAATTGCGCCTGGACAAACTGTATTAGTCACTGGTGCAGGGCCCATTGGCTTAATGTTCATTATGTTGGTGAAGTATTTCGGAGCAAAAGCCATTGCCACCGATTTACTACCCTCTAGAATTGAAAAAGCATTGCATGTTGGTGCAGAAGCGGCTTTTGATGCTCGTGACGCCGATTTACCCGCCAAAATTCATGCCTTGACTGGTGGACTAGGCGTTGATGTTACCTTGTTAGCCGTCCCCAGTGAAAAAGCTTTCTTTCAAGCCCTTGATTGTACCCGCAAAGGCGGTAAGATCTTGTTTTTTGCTGAATTTCCGGATGAAGTGGAAATTCCCATTAACCCGAATATCCTTTATCGTCGGGAAATTGATTTAATGGGCAGTTACAGTTCATCTTATCGGCTTCAAAACTTGTCAGCTGATATTGTATTTAATCAGCGAATTGACGTAAAAGCATTGATTAGCGATCGCTATCCATTAAAAGATTTATCAGCAGCAGTGGAAGCGGCGATCGCACCCACGGCGGAAACTTATAAAATCTTAATTTATCCGTAAAAGCCATCTCCCATGCTCCTAACCCTACTTTTCGTCGCCCTACTAACCTTCTACGTCGCTTGGAATCTCGGTGCAAATGATGTTGCTAACGCGATGGGAACTTCTGTAGGTTCCAAAGCTGTGACTCTCAAACAGGCATTAATAATTGCTGGGGTATTGGAATTTACCGGTGCTGTGTTGTTTGGACATCAGGTAACGGAAACTCTAGCCACGAAAATTGCTAATCCTGGTTTATTTGCTGCTACACCAGAAATACTTGTTGTGGGAATGGCGACGGTGTTGGTTTCCTGTGGTGTGTGGTTGCAAATTGCCACATCACGCGGTTTACCAGTGTCATCTTCCCACGCCGTTGTGGGTGCGATCGCTGGATTTAGTTGGGTAGCTTTGGGAGTAGATGCAATCGATTGGTCATCAATTGGCAAGATTACCGTAGGCTGGGTTTTAACACCTGTAATTAGTGGAGCGATCGCAGCTTTAATTTATAGTCAAATTAAGCACTGGATTTTAGATCGACCCAATCAAATAGTCCAGCTACAAGAATGGATTCCTTGGTTGAGTACCCTACTAATAAGTGTCTTTGGTGTGATTGTATTACCTTCGGTCACCCAACCTGTGACAAATTTTTTAATTGAGCAAGTTGGCTTAGACATACCCACTTACGACATTCCACTCTTCACTGGTGCAGTAGCAGCAATTGGACTCACAATTATTAGTTGGCGACAATTGCAAAAAACGGGAGATGAGGGAAACAAGGGAGACAAGGTAGACAAGGGAGACAAGGAAACAAGTAGCATAACTCCTAACTCCCCACTCCTAACTCCTAACTCCCCACTCCCCACTCCTAACTCCCCATTCCCCACTGCTGTAGAAAAATTATTCGCCCGCTTCCAGCTGTTGAGTGCTTGCTTTGTGGCTTTTGCTCACGGTTCTAATGATGTTGGAAATGCCATCGCTCCTTTAGCTGCGATTGTTTACATCAATAGCACTGGTAGCGTACCTGTGGATGGAATTGCTATCCCCATCTGGATTTTAATTCTTGGCGGTGCTGGTATTGTTGGGGGTTTGGCTGTCTGGGGTAAAAAAGTCATCGCCACCATTGGCGAAAATATCATTTCCTTGCAACCTAGCAGTGGATTTTGTGCAGAACTGGCCACTGCTACCACTATTCTGGTTGCTTCCCGGCTTGGTTTACCGGTGTCCACTTCCCACGCCCTTGTGGGTGGTGTGGTTGGTATTGGATTGGTAAGAGATATTAAATCAATTAAATTCAAAACTCTACAAGGAATTGCTGCTGCATGGCTCATCACAATTCCTATTAGTGCAATCCTCAGCGCTGCCATCTTTAGCGTCGCCCGGATTTTTTTGTTATGGAAATAATCAAGAATTCAGAATTCAGAATTCAGAATTCAGAATCAATTAATTGGGGATTGGCGCTTGCTATTTTCTGACGGCTAGTTGTCTGTTCCCTACTTCCTACTTTCCACCTTCAGCAGAATTTTTGCCTTGTCACAATACTAGACAACAACCAAAAAGCGTATTTTTGCAGAATTGCTGCTCATTTATTAGAATATTGTGCAGGGAATCGCGTAACCTGGAATTTCCACAGAAGGATACTTTAATCTCCATTGGAGATGTAAACTGTCACTCAAGTTACATTCCACATAAATTTACAGCTAGTTTCGCAAGTCGGAAAAATTTGTGGCGATCGGGCACTCAAAAGCAAGTCTTTGATCGTAAAATTGCCACCAAAACAATAAATATAGGACTTACCCAAATCATAATTTTGAATTTTAAGGCAAATCTGACACCGGCAAAAACCGGAGTGCTGACTTGGGATGAACTGGATTTTTCAATAGACCTCTTGCAAAAAACACTTTTGCAAGAGTCGGGAAAAGGGAAAAGGTTAAAGGGGAAGGGGAAAATACAAAACCTTTACCCTTTCCCCATGCCCCTTTTCCCGACTTATGCAAGAAGTCTAATGTCTGGCTTTCTGAAATCGGCGCAGGACGTGATTTATAATTTGCCACCAAGGGTTGATGCTTTGCAAACCCTGTGTTTTGCGTCACAGAATTACGTCGAAATGCGGAAGTGCTGTTAAAATTTTTAATTTATCTGACAAAATACAGGAAATTAGTATGAGTGCCAATCAAGTCAACGCAAAGCAGCTTTATTGTCAAGGCGTTAGAGGTTAGAAACTAATGGGGCGATTCGAGAAGCAACCAGAAAATCCGCGAATTAGAGGCGAACTCTCAAGAGCTGCGGAAAATGCTCTTTGGGCTGTAGTTGAAGACTTAGAAAATCTCCAGCAGAATGTCCTCAGAGCCTTACAAGAAGACATCAAGCGGCTGCAAGCAGAAAAAAATCGGTTATCTGATGACATCCAAAGCTTGGTAGAAGAAAAAGAGCATTTACAACAAGTACGGCAAATTACTGAGCAGCAAGTATTAATTCGTCAGTTGGCAGAAGTTCTGGCAAAGCATATATCTTCACAACTGCAATCCTCTCTGGCAAATTTAGCTACGCAAAATATAGAGGGTAAATCTTACGAACAAGGTGCACTGAAATCTGCTGAAGTGAATAGCAATGTAGTGAGTGAAATCAATGAAAAAGTCGAACACATGTTTGACAGTCTTGATGACACGGTTACTATCACTTTTAATTCGCTGCAACAAGAATTAAAGAATTATCAAAGTAATCTTTCTCAACAGCTGTCCAGGATGTACAGCCAACAGCAGCAAGGGGAAGTGATTTTAACAGAGTTTGTGAATCGCTTGTATGAACGACTAGAAAAAACTATACAAGAAACTTCACGCAAGTTGCCAACAACAGGTACACCAACTGTTTTACAGCTGACGGAACCAGAAAAAAACGCTTTTTTAGAGACATCGCCTCAGTTTGGCGAAGTAGTTAGAAATTCACCCGAACCAAGTTCTGCGATCGCTAATCAATTTACCCAAAACCAGACTCCATCACAGTCTGCTGTTGTTGAAGAAAAGGCGATCGGTAACGACTCTCCGCAAAATCAAACTCCAGCAAAAGAAAACACCACTGAACCAATTTCTGTTCTCAGCAACGACTCGTCTTTAAGTCAAACTCCACCACAACCTGCTGCTGTTCCACCAGCAAATCAAACTTTAATACAGCCTGACATAGTTCCGCCAGCAAAGGAAAACCCCACTGAGGCAATTTCTGTTCTCAGCAACGACTCGTCTTTAAGTCAAACTCCACCACAACCTGCTGCTATAGTTCCACCAGTAAAAGAAAACCCCACTGAAGACTTATCCCAAAGAGAACAGCCAGTTCCACCACCACAGGAAAAAGCCAGTGAACCAATTTCTGTTCTCAGCAACGATTTATCAAAAAAAGAAACTTCTTCTGAACCTGATACATCAGCTCCACAGCAGCAACCAACACAACCTTCACTAAAAATTAATGCTCCCGAATTAGCTTCTGTTCTCCGCAAAAGTGTGCCAAAGGCCAAAGCTAAACCCACACCTGCCACCGCACTAGAGCCACCGAAAGAAGCCAAAACTCCTACACGGCCATCACCCAGTTCCTCTGGTTTATCTGCAATTCAACTTGGTTTTGTACTGATTGTGTTGTCCACAGTCATATCCTCGCTTTACAACGTAGCCATTAAGGTGATTTTTCATGAAGGTTCCCAAATTTTCGGTGTAGTAGAGGTAGAGCAGTTGCTACCACCGACTTTGGGCAATACTTTCTTAATTTTGACTATGCGGTTTATGGTAGTAGTACCACTGATGGTACTGTTGTCTCCGATACTGCATCCCAGACTATGGCAAGATTTAGAAAACTTGGTTAATTCAGTGCGAGGAAATCCAACACCGACCAATGCAGGTACAAAGCAGATTTTGGTGTTGTCCATTGTCAGTGGTTGCTTTTTATTTTTGTCTCAAGTGCTAATTTATATCGCTATTGCTCAAGTTCCCACAGGAATTGCCATCGGACTTTTCTTTATCTATCCAATGGTTAGCGGTTTATTGTCGTGGTTTTTGTTTCGCGATCGCCCCACTATATTCCGTGCAGGAGCGATCGCAGCCATTTGCTGCGGTGAATTATTAGTTTTAGGAACTTCTTCTAGTATTGGTATTGGTAATACTTCACTGGGAATTAGCACCGCCATTATTTCTGGCGTAGCTTTTGCTGCTTACATAATTCTGACAAGGGTTTGTGCGAGTAAATTGCATCCGGTAACTTTCACTTTAATTAACTTCGCCACCATGTTGGTATTGAGCTTTATTTGCTTGATGTTACCTTTACCAAGTAATTGGAATTTGCTAATTGACCCCACAAAAATGCTGGAACTGATTTTAAGCGCATTTATTTTGGGCGTGTTGACTCTTTCTAGCTATTTGCTAAACAATGCCGGAATTACAAAATTAGGTGCTTCACGTTCAGCCCTCATCGGTAGTAGCATCCCAGTTTTAACCGTGATTTTCGCTGGGTTAATCATTCAAGAAAATTTAGATATCCTACAAATTCTAGGAGTGTTGTTTGTAACTTTTGGCGCAGCAGCTTTCAGCTTTGAAGCAATGCGAAATCAAGTTAAACCCTCTACTCCCGCTAATTAAATGACCAGTTCAACCAGTCCAAGTGTGATGGTAGCTAGAGTAGCTATCATCACATTTTGTTTTGCGTAATAGCGGTAACTGCAAAAAATAAACAACAGTACATGGTTGTTGAGTGTTGAGTGTCAATAGAGGGGATTCGGAAAGGTTAAAGGGGAAAGGGGAAAGGTTAAAGGGGAAAGGGGAAAGGGGAAAGGTTTCAAATACATCTTTTACCCCTTACCCCGGTTGGAGAGCTTGTCGAACCATTAACCTTTTTCCCAGACCACAAGGGAAGTTCATACTGCTGATCCGAACTTTATTGAAAACACTTGCACTTAAAGTCTTGAGTGTTAACTGTGAACCATCAACGGTCAACAGTCAACACTCAACAATCTTCTATGAAATATTTTTTACTTGTAAGTTCCTAAGTGTTGAGTGTTAACTGACAACCACATTTCCCTACTCACTCTGCATTTTTAGAGATTTAGCCTGATGCAGATAGGAAAACACGTATATATGAGCAGTGTGAGTAGGACTGACTTCAGGAATTGACTATGGTTATAACAATTTCAACAATGGACTTTTATTGGAGTGGCTGAAAAAACTCACTCTAAACTGGAAAAAGCTGATTTCCTATTCCCTAACTACCTACAGACAAAGCTTAATTCCCTCTGTAGCCACTCGTGCTTGGGCTGGGCTTGGCGCACTGTATGAATAATTTCAAAAAATCAAAGCTAATTTTTATAGTTGTATTCCTAAAGTTTGTTCGGAATTAAAAGTACAAAGTCCAAACAACCAGACTTTTGACCGTTGAATATTGACCCTAGATTGAGCGTCTCTTGCTCCTGTGTTGGCTACCATCAATGATGAAAATTTAAAATACTTTTGTCAAAAAAATATAATTTCATCAACAAAAAAATTCTTTATAACGCTTAAATGTAACCGGAAATGTTTTATCATATTTTTGAGTAATCACTATTTTTGTGGTTAAGTAAAACCCATTAGCTACGCAGTTAATCCTGTTCGTGTAGCAGCTTTTGGGGTCAGTACAGCAACACAACAAAGATAAATGTTCTCCGATTTTTTAGCTTTATTTGAATATCAAGAAACCTTGACTTTTTGATAATATAAATTATTTAAATACACATAAGCAATTAACTTTAAAAGATATAAATA
>NZ_JACKZU010000379.1:0-7844 GCF_014222165.1 Nostoc sp. 2RC | reverse complement strand
TAGTTATTAGTTAGGATTTAGTCTTTAGGAGTTAGGAGTTAGGAAACTCTTGACAAATTGCTAATGACTAATGACTAATGACAATTATGATTAAACGTATTCTTTTTATCCCTGCATTTCTCTGCTTAAGTTTATTGACTGGGTGTTTTGGCTACCCTCGGATTTTAAGTTATCCCTTCGATCCAGGGGGGCGAGGCCTTAATAGTTTTTCTTCGGAGTTAGACCCGCAAATCTCTGGGAGATATATTGTTTTTGTTAGCGATCGCCGGGGTAGCCAAGATGTTTATATGTTTGATACGCTAACTCGCGATTTGGTTGATTTGCCTGGTTTAAATTCCTTTGATACCATCACTAATCATCCCAGTGTTTCCCAAGATGGTCGTTTTATTGTGTTTGCAGCTAGTCGCCAAGGGCGATCGGCTATTTTTCTCTACGACCGAGAAACACGCCAATCACGCAATTTAACTTCTAACCTCCAAGCAGAAGTCCGCAACCCCACAATTAGCGCAGATGGCAATCGAATTGCTTTTGAGTCCAGTAACAACGGCCAATGGGATGTTTTAGTATATGACCGTTATGGACGACCGTTGAACATACCGCAGGAACCGCGTTGAACTATAGTTAGGAGTTAGGAGTTGGGAGTTAAAAGTTAAGAGTTAGGAGTTAGGAGTTGGGAGTTAACAGTTAAGAGTTAAGAGTTATGAGTTGGGAGCTAAAATTCATGACTCCTAACTCCTAACTCATCACTCCTCACTCCTAACTTTTGTTTTCTTCTTGTTGCACAGATTCAATGAGCGATCGCACTTGTTGTGTTCCTTGGGAAGGTTCAAATGATAAGGGGAATTTACCTCTAGTTAACATCCGCAATCCTAAGGGGGCGAGGCTGAGTAGTCCTTTGAGGTCGCGAAAATAATTACCTACTACTTGTAAGCCAAATTGACGTTCGTCAATCCAACCACCTTGTTTGACTAAATCGATTAATACTTTGCGGTGGCGAATTGAACGGCTGTCACTGGCTTGTTTTTCGGCAAGAATTTCTTGTTTAATTTTGGTGATTTGTTCTAGGGGTGCAACTTCCATTGGACAAACACTATCGCAGTACAAACAACGGGTACAACCCCACACGCCTTTAGTATCTTCGTTGTAACTTGCTAAGCGATTTTCGGTGTCGCTATCTCGTGAGTCTGCTACCATGCGATAAGCTTTGGCAAGGGCATGGGGGCCAACGAAATCTGGATTTACTTCGCGGGCGTTGCACTCGGAGTAACAAGCACCGCACATAATACAGTTACCAGTTTGATCGAGGCGCGATCGCTCTTCGGGTGTTTGCAAAAATTCTCTTTCTGGTATTTGTCTAGCTGCGGTACTAACGTAAGGAGCAACTGCTTCTAGATTGTTCCAGAAACTGCTCATATCTACAACTAAATCCTTAATCACTGGCATGTTGCCCAAAGGAGCGATGGTGATTTCGGCAACGGCATTTACTTTGCTTTGGGATGATGCTATTTGTTGTAATCTGGCAAGTTCACTGCCGACATTTTCCTTACAAGCTAAAGCGGAACGGCCGTTAATTCGCATAGCACAGCTGCCACAAATGGTATTGCGGCAATTTTTACGAAATGCTAAAGTTCCATCTTGCTCCCACTTAATATGATTGAGGCAATCGAGGATTGTATTACCTGGTTGAGCCTCCACGACATAGGTTTGCACAATAGGAGAGGAATTTTGCTGCTGTCGAATCACCTTAAAAATAACTTCCATTGCTTCTAACCAAAATTTTAAAATTGCTTCACCAGCCTTAAAAATCATCAGTCAAGGCAGCTAGTGGCTAAAAGTAAGCCATATTCTTTTTACCCTGAATTTTAAGCCTGATGTTAATAAGCTGACGATAAAAGAGTAACTGATTCTAGTTTCAGGATAACGATTAAACTTTTACTTGTAGCACTGCCATACAACAGTACTAAATGAGTTGTAAACAAATCTACTCCCTATTATCTGCCTATATGAGTAGTTTATAAATCAAATAGGATTGCTATAAAACACATTTGTGCCCTGTTTTGAGCTAAAACACCAAAATTGTCATTCCTGCTTTGCATTTTATTTATCTGTTTGGAAGTGTCAAGCAAAAGTGGTTTCCCTAAAGAGTGAGTGTTGTTCATCTCCTACCTAGCGATAATATCCAAATTAAATACATGTCAAGTTGTATCAGAGCAACTGGTTATCAAAATCTGTTAAGCACTGGCAAAGCCAGAATCTTTTGATTATATAGAAGTGTGAAACCGCACGCTCAACATTATGTTGGTGAAAATTGAGGGCTAAGCATATGTTAAGAGATTTATTCTTCCCATAGACAGACGTGGAGAATCCTCTGACCACTTTTTACTTGACGGTAATAAACCCAGAAAAATTTTTCAGGACTTTCAAAAAAAAGTTCTTGCACCGGAAAACCTAGATACGTGAGAGTTTTTGCTTTTTGCTTCCTCTGAATCAAAAAATCTTGTACTTCACTCATTGGTCAAAACTCCTCGTCTCAATTAGATCAATTTTTATAAAAGCCATCGGACAATGCTCGTGCTTGCAATCAAGGGGAAGAAAAATCGTCACTGGTTTTTTCTGACTGAAGTCCAGTGATTTAAATAAAAATTTACCAGCAACTTTAATTCAAAATTAAACAAGTATTTTGCTATTATTAGTCCATGCTAGTATTTAATATAAAATTACGAAGTAACAAAACCAGAATCAATAGCCCCATCAAGGTGGCTACTACTGCTTTGTTGATTCGTATTGTAGAGACGTGAATTTTCTTGTCTCTACTTTTAAGGCAAAAGGGTGTATACCCATAGGACTCTATTGAAATACTATGCTGTCCTCAGCTTTTGAGTATGAGTAGAGAAATCTCTACAACTCAAAGGTAAGAAAGGCAAGTACTAAAAGTGAAAAACCTGCTATTTCTTGGATCTACGACATATTTGTAGTAGAACCTAGCCGTTTTGTAAAGGTGGCTGAAAATTACACCCCTACAGTAGCGCCAAAAGAGAAAATAGTTTCCTTTCTAATGGCGAATAATGGTTAAAACTACCGTAAAATCACCAAAATTGATCTCTTTGGTAACTATGACCTCTAATAGGTTGTAAACAACCATAATAGAAGTGCTTTTGGCTCCGTTCAGCAGGAATTCACCCGTTACACTAAAGTCCTAAGTAGCTTTATGCGAATGCTAAAAAGTCGAATACTGGCATGAAACTACATCGTTTATCAATTTGGAGAGAGTAAGGAAAAATTGAGCATAATGACTGAAACTGCAACCGCGCCATTAACCGGAAAAGCGTTACTTGCTAAAGTAAAAGAACTTTCCACTTTACCACGCCGAGAAAGAGCTAAGCAGTGCGGCTATTACACTGTTACTAAGAATAATCAAGTTCGCGTCAATCTCACTGATTTTTATGATGCTTTGCTATCAGCTAGGGGAATTCCTCTTAGTCCTGAAGCACCAAAAGATGGTCGTGGTCGCGAACCGACGTATCGCGTTAGTGTCCATCAAAATGGCCAAATTGTCATTGGTGCTACCTATACCAAAGCAATGGGCTTAAAGCCTGGAGATGAGTTTGAAATTAGGTTGGGATACAAGCATATTCACTTGATTCAACTTGGTGAAAGTGATAAAAAACTCACCTCACCAGATTTAGACTCTGACGACGAATCAGACGAAGATTTAGACGAGGAAGAGTAAATAAAGCTGATGGTAGGGATAAGTTTCAGGTGAATACTTGACGACTTGTCCTTACCTCAACAACAAACTGGTAGTCCTGTTGAGAGAATTTTGTCGAGTTAAAAAATACGATTAGACCACTTGCCGGAGTTAGTAAGTTTGGTAGAGTCTTGATTAATCAACAGGAAATCTATAGTGCAAGAAGTCTATCGTGTTTTTTTGTTTGTGTTGACAAATTTTTTTGAGCTTTCGGTCAACGCCTTACTGGCATTTATGGAAAATGCACCTGCACTAGTTGTAGCGATCGCATTCCTAATTTGCTGGATAGGGTGTTGGTTACCATTGGTAACAATATTAGGGATCTTGCTCAATTGGCAACCTACAAAATTTTTGCAGCCAGAGCAAAAGATACCTTTGTTGGTGTCACTTTACATATTAGCTCCCCTGGTTCTCTGGGGAGTTAGTTCGTTAGTCAATAGGTCTTTTTTAGATTACGGTTTTATTGTCAATCTCTCAATTGTCAAGTCTTTAGCAATCGGTTTCGGCTTGGGAGTGCTGAGCCTAGCTGTTGTATTTATCGGCGAATTTGGGTTAGGTTGGTGTTCTTTTGAAAACTCCAATCTTAAGTTAGTACTACCAATATTGCTACCGATTTTCTCCATCGCTTTGTTTGTGGGTGGAATAGAAGAGTTAATTTTTCGCGGTTTTTTCTTGACTGAATTATTGCAGGATTATCCAGTTTGGTTGGCAGCAATCATTTCTAGCTTGATTTTTGCTGTGTTACATTTGGTTTGGGAGCAACGGGAAACTGCACCCCAACTCCCTGGATTGTGGTTGATGGGAATGGTGTTAGTGTTGGCGCGATTTGCCGATGGTGGTAATTTGGGTTTAGCTTGGGGATTGCACGCTGGATGGGTGTGGGCGATCGCTACCATAGATACAGCAGAACTGATAACTTACACTGGTAAAGTGTCTGACTGGTTCACAGGTAAGAACAAAAAACCTCTAGCTGGTTTGGCGGGAATTATTTGTCTACTGGGAACTGGTATTATGATTTGGTTTTTATCCAAATATTTTTAGCTGGGCATACAGAATCCTAAAGACGCGATAAATCGCCGTCTTTTGTCTTAATTGGTAAAACTGAATAGCTAACTAATAACACCTAATACAAATTCACCTTCATTCACAGCTTGATTAGTTGCAACATCATAAACTAATCCATCTTGTTCGGCACAGACATCAATCAAAGTCGGTAGCTGACTTTCTTTATTAAAACTGAGAATTTGATAGAGCTTTTCTCCCGCTTTAACAGTACTACCTAATTTGATTCTTGATTGAATCATACCACCAGCGATCGCATAATATTTTTTCCTGTTGCCACTAGATACAAAATTCATATCCTGAGTTTTAGTATCAGATGAAAAATTGGGAATTTTTAATACACCTTTTTGTGCTAAATAATTTTTTACACCCCGTACACCTTTAGCAACTGAATCAAGGTTCATTTGCATTCCTGCTCCCAATTCTAGCGTCCAACCTTCAATATCAAATTTAATTTCTCTACCCAAATCTTGAAAACAAGCTTCCAGTGCTAGCCAAGGTTTGATAAACGCTTCATCAAAAGCATCGCCATCATATTTATCGAGTAAAATTCCCAAATCAAGTAGGAAGTATTTAGCACTTTCTTCGCGATTTCGGAAGTAATAAATGTAGTCTAAACCCTGATTATTAGAGCTATGCAAATCAATTAAATAATCTGCGTCTAAACTGATACTTTGTAATTTGTAGCGAAAAAGCTCAGTATAGGGCACAGAACTAAAAGAATTAATTTTTTCTAAATTTTTTGCGAATTGTTGCTTAATTATAGTTAGATAATTTTGTCGAACGACCTCTAGATCATTATGAAGTTGAGATTTAGTAAAAGCTACTAAATCATCAGCTTCTTTCTCGTAATCCCAAAATATGCGATTCCAGTCTTTAGCTTCGTAAACGCAGTAACGCCCAGGAGAAAAATGTTGAGCGCGTTCGTTTGTACCCATTGGATTACAAACGGGAACAAGCCAAATTTCTCCAGTTAAATCTGTATCATTTATTGTTAATAAAAACTCAATTAGCTGCTGTATCACAGCATTACCAGCGATTTCTGCACCGTGTAAATTAGATTGGATGTAAACCTTTTTACCTGGTTGAGCGCCGATGAATTTGTATAGTTGTAAAAAAAGGCGATCGCCCGAAGCCATTTGACGTAAAGGAATAGTTTCAATAACTGGAAACATATAGGACTCCTATTTGATTTTTGAAAAAAACTCAGTACAGTTTTTATTCCCTATTCCCCGTTCCCTGTTCCCTAGCTTCACGAGTAAGTTCAGAAATTAAATCGGATTGCTATAAAATAATTCAGTATCTATTTTTCATTCAAGAATTGCGGTTTTAATCTTCTTACAGATATTCACCCAAGCTCGATCCTCCTGTCCAGAGTTCAGGCTGTTTAAAGGTTGATTGGGAGGATGCGCTGATTGATACTTTTCAATTTCTGTTTCTTCATAGCCGCTGTAAGTCAAAGGTATCCAAATAATAGTAAGCCCTTCAGCTTCAGCCGCATCTAATAATGGCGGTAACTCATTATCGGCAATAAAATCTGATGCTAAAAAATCCGGGCTAACTAACAATACTGCCACTTTTGCTGCTGCTAAAGCTTTTTTAATTTCTTCGCGCCACTTTGCACCAGGTTGAATTTTAGTATCGTCCCAGACAACCAAAGTTTGGTTGCGAATCATTGGTTTGAGGTGTTTTTGAAGTTTGGTAAGCCACTGTTGATCTTGATGACTATAGCTGATGAAAACTTGATTTCTAGTTATAGGTTCGGACATAGGAATTTGGGGGTTATGTGAAGTCGATAGAACATCATCAATAAGTCTTTGGACATTTACCATACGAAAGCTATTTTGGCACTGAATTTGATAATTCCGCGCTTCCAGGGATTTGTACAACACTTCTCGGCTATAAAAATGAGGCGTTTGACTATCATTACAGCTTTCACAGTTACAAGGAACAAGTGTTTGATATTGCAGACGTTCGTAAGATTTATGGATTTTTTCTAATTCATGAATAATAACTGCTAGCAGTTCTTTCTTGCGTTTTCCTGCTACGCGAATTTTAATTTCTCGTTGAGAATAATATTCACAGAGATCTAATTCTGTCACTTTGTCTTTGGCAGCTTGTTCAATAATTTGCAGCAGTTCTTTGTTAGTCATTTGCGGTTTTAGAAAGATGATGCCTGACGACAAGTTTCTGCTTGGACGCGCAGCAGAGAAATTGAGCTAATTAATAATGTAGCCTGTATCAAGGATTGCATTAGCGCGTAAGCATAGACCGTTGTAAATATCGCCGACTCCTGCTTGTCTAAACTCAACCTCAAAACCTCATCATTGCACCTTTTATCCTCGACGTTGCACCTTTTATCCTCGAAGTTGCACCTTTTATCTTCGACGTTGCACCTTTTATCCTCGAAATTGCACCTTTTATCCTCAAAGTTGCACTTTTTTATACAAACCGTCGAGCAAAAAAAGTGTTGGCGCAACCCGCCGCAAGCATCGCCTGTTGTTGAAGATGCGATCGCTAGTAGTTTTTGTGCATTGTATATTTACAGAAACCAATGCTCCCAGTTAGATATAGAGCCGCTTATATTAGATTTGCCATCGCAACTAGCCCTAAAACAGCGATGTCTCCAACACGCTACACGTAAATTTAATAAATCAAAGAGGATTACTATATATGCCTTACGACATGACTCTGTGTCCTGGAGAAAATTGCCCAATCAAACAAAATTGTTACCGTTTTACACGTGAAATTCTCGGTCGTCAGAATTTTTTTGGACAAGCTCCCTATAATTTCACTACTAATTCCTGCGAAGATTTTATTAGTAATCGCCCAGATGAAAATAAAATCCGTTTTAGAGCTTATGAAATCTGGCAACAAAGCGGCTATCCAGATGATAAGTCTGTTGAACATTGGCTGCAAGCTGAAAAGGAATTGATATAGCAATCCTATTTGAGTTGTGAAAAATATTGGTGTTGACTGTTGACAGGTCAACTTAAGCTCAAACTCTTGCCCCACAATTGTTTTACCCCACCCC
>NZ_JACKZU010000378.1:0-7870 GCF_014222165.1 Nostoc sp. 2RC | reverse complement strand
CTCCCCACCTCCCCACACCCCATAAAAACTAAATACTTTTGAAATCATTCTCTGAATCCTGATAATTTTCCCTAAAATCTATCAAGTGAGAGCGTGAGGCTATAAAGATTGGACGACAACTATCAAACTTACTTAAATCGGTTGGCACGCTTGACGTTGCCGGAAGCCTACAAATCCCAAGCCCAGCATATCCAGGAATCTTCTAAATTCCAGATCAACTCTGGGGTGAGAGAAGCAGCTGCCTTTCCTGGCTATACGTTAATTACACCGCCTGCTGAAGAAGAATCAGAAAACTCTGTTTTCTATGGCAAATTACAGATTTACCAACAGGAACTTTTGCAGTTACCTGTAAATCGTGATTTGATTGTGCCCGTACCTCCTGCTAGCTTCCATCTGACTTTAGCGGATTTAATTTGGGATAATGCCTTTCTTGACGCCCGCGAAAAAAATCCTCAATTCGATGAAGAGTTACACTCTCGTTTAGGTGAAATCTTCCAGCAATATCAACAATCCATGACAAATAGGAATCATCCTATCAAATGGGAAATGCTGGGATTGATACTCATGCCAAGAGCTATAGCTGTTTGTTTAGTACCTAAGGATCAACGCTCCTATGATGAAATTATTCAATTTCGCCGAACAATTTATCAAAATCCGAAGTTAATCGCTTTGGGTATTGAGCAGCACTATCACTTTACAGCACACATTACATTAGCCTATTTTGGTGAAATTCCATCTGATTTAGACCGTACAAACTTCAGTACGCTTCTTTCTGGGTTAAATCAACAATGGTTGTTGAATTTGCCAGAATTTTCCATTGACCGCGTAGAGCTGCGTAAGTTTGATGACATGACACATTACGATCGCCAACCAAATTGGCCGGTTTTACAATTTTGACCTGACACTAGTATTTTTCAACAAATAAACTTGTCTTGAAAATAGGGTATTGGGCATCGGGCATTGGGCATTGTAAAAGAATTGTTTAGTACGGTGCGTTATGCCCAAGGCTAACGCACCGTTTTATTTGATTTTTATGATGAACCGTCAACAGTTAACGGTTAACAGTCAACATAGCTAACTAATCCCCAGTTCAACTGCGGCGATCGCACTCGGCAATGCGGTATTGTATTATCACCTAAGTTATTTAGCAGAATAATTCCGTCTCAATTTCTCAAAAATCCAGGCTAAACATTGCACTTTTAAGAAAAATCCTTTAGCAATCAGTATATAAGGCTGGGATGAGACAACCCGAAAGTCAAAAGAGTATCACCTATACCCGCGTTATCCACTTAAGCCATGTCATTGATTTGGATATTCCCCAATGGCCTGGCGATCCCCCAGTAGAATTTGAAACTGTGGCTGAATCCAATAACGATGGTTATTACCTGCGGCGTTTTTCCTTGGGGGAACATAGCGCCACCCACATGAACGCCCCTAATACTTTTTATAGTCATAGTATCGGAATTGACCAATACCCAGCCCGTTCCTTGGTGGTATCTGCGGTAGTTATAGATATCCGCGAAGCGGTGAAAGTTGATTTTAATTATGCCCTAACCATAGCCGATGTTGTGGCTTGGGAAGCACAACATGGTGAAATTCCCGCCGAGTGTGTAGTTATATTGAATACTGGTTGGCAAAAAAAGTGGTTTGATAAAAATGCCTTCTTCAATCAGGATGCTGAAGGAATCAGCCACTTTCCAGGGTTTGGTAGCGATGCCACCCAATTTTTACTTGAACAACGGCAAATTGCTGGAGTTGGAATTGATACTCATGGTGTAGACCCAGGACAGGATACCAGCTTTGCTACTAACCGCTTGGTATTAGAACAACCGCGCATTGTGCTAGAGAATCTCACCAATTTGGAACAACTGCCACCATTAGGTACTACTCTAGCGATCGCACCTCTGAGATTACGTGGTGGTTCTGGTTCTCCTGTGGGGGTTTTGGCGTTCGTACCTTAAAGCAAAGAATTCAGAATTCAGGAGTCAGGAGTCAGAATTCAGGAGTCAGGAGTCAGAATTCAGAATTCAGGAGTCAGAATTCAGGAGTTAGGTTTTTATGTTACGCACTCGGCTTTAGGAGTTCCCACCTTCTTAGGTGTAAAGGTGCAAAGGAAGAAATAAAATTGCGATCGCAACACATGAAAACTGCTGTAAACCAATATTCATTAGCCAGCCAGATTCAATTCTGACTCCTGAATTCTGATTTCTGGATTCTGACTTGACGATAACGTAGAAAGTAAGCAAACTTAGTACCAAAATCCACTGAATTATCAGTCGGAGGTCTTTGTGATGATAACTCCGCTTTCTTGCCGCAATTTCATAGACGGTGAATGGTTGACTGCTGTAGGGGAAGCAACTCTCGAAAGCCGCAACCCTGCTGACAGAAACCAACTGGTTGCTACATTTCCCCGTTCCCAAGTTCAAGATGTAGATACAGCAGTAGTAGCAGCCCGTAAAGCCTACCAAACTTGGCGTCAAGTCCCAGCCCCAGCCAGGGCAGAATACATTTTTAGGGTTGGAGAAATATTACTCCAACACAAAGAAGAACTTGCCCAATTAATCAGTCGAGAAATGGGTAAACCCCTGACAGAAGCTAGGGGAGACGTGCAAGAAGGTATTGACTGCGCCTTTTACAGTGCTGGGGAAGGAAGGCGACTTTTTGGGCAAACTACACCCTCGGAAATGCCGAATAAATTCGCTATGACGGTACGAATGCCCATTGGTGTTTGCGCCTTAATTACCCCGTGGAATTTTCCGGTGGCCATTCCTTGCTGGAAAGCTATGCCAGCATTAGTTTGTGGTAATACAGTCATCCTCAAACCTGCTGAAGATACACCTGCTTGTGCAACTAAATTAATTGAAATTTTCCAACAAGCAGGTTTACCGCCAGGAGTAATTAACTTGGTGCATGGCGTGGGAGAAGAAGCGGGAAAAGCTTTAGTGGAACATCCCAATGTTGATTTAGTGTCCTTTACTGGTTCTTCCCAAACCGGCGCTTTTGTGGGGGCGACTTGCGGACGCACTCACAAGCGGGTTTGTTTAGAAATGGGCGGCAAAAACGCCCAAGTGGTAATGGAAGATGCCGATTTGGAACTGGCTTTAGATGGTGCGGTGTGGGGTGCTTTTGGCACAACCGGTCAACGCTGTACCGCTACCAGTCGCCTTATTTTGCATCGAGATATCAAAGAAAAATTTACTGCTATGCTTTATGAGCGTGCTAGTAAATTACGCTTGGGTGCTGGCAATGACCCCAATACAGATATCGGGCCGATAATTAATGAAAAGCAACTTCTACAGGTAAGCAAATATTTAGATATTGCCCGTGAAGAAGGAGCAAAAGTTTTAATTGGTGGGGAAATCGCATCTGAAGGCGAATTAAAAAATGGTTACTTCTTTCAACCGACTATTTTGGATGAGGTAAATCCCAACATGCGCGTTGCCCGTGAAGAGATATTCGGCCCAGTGGTGGCATTAATTGAAGTTAATTCTTTTGCAGAAGCGATCGCCATTGTCAATGATACCAAATACGGTCTTTCCTCTTCTGTTTACACCCGCGATATCAACCGCGCTTTTACTGCCATGCGCGACATCGAAGCTGGCATCACTTACATTAACGGCCCCACTATCGGTGCAGAAGTACACTTGCCTTTTGGTGGCGTCAAACAAACCGGCAACGGCCACCGCGAAGCCGGCACCACTGCTTTAGATGTATTCACCGAATGGAAAAGCGTTTATGTTGACTTTTCTGGAAATTTGCAACGCGCCCAAATAGACAACAGAAATAATTCCTAATGGGGCATGGGGCATGGGGCACTTGTACTGAGCGTAGCCGTTGGCGCAGCCTCTCGCAGAGAAGTATGGGGCATGGGGCATAGCGTATGAAATCGGGGGAATAATTCTAAACTCCTAACTCCTAACTCTTAACTCTTAACTCCTAACTCCTAACTCCTAACTCCTAACTCCCACGTGCCTTAAATCATCATTAATTCTAAAAAACTATGTTAAGTATTCCTATTAATTTAAATTTACCCCGGACACCGCGCTTAATAACTTCTTTGCCTGGGACTCGCGCTCAAGAAATTATACAACGCGATCGCGCTGTGACTTCCCCTTCTTATACCCGCGATTACCCGTTAGTTGTGGCTCGCGGTGAGGGTTGTATGGTGGAAGATGTAGACGGAAATGTGTTTCTCGATATGACCGCAGGTATCGCCGTCACTGCCACCGGACACGCCCATCCGCAAGTTGTTAAGGCAATTCAAGAACAGTCAGCGCGTTTGCTGCACATGTCAGGGACGGATTTTTATTATGAACCGATGGTGGAATTGGCAGAAAAGTTAGCTATTCGCGCCCCGTTTCCTCAACCAAAGGATCGTGCTGGATTTCCGGCCAAAGTATTTTTTACCAATTCTGGAGCAGAGTCTAATGAAGGAGCGATTAAACTAGCTCGATATTACACCAAGCGATCGCTCATCATCGCATTCTTAGGCGCATTTCACGGACGCACTTATGGGGCAATGTCTCTGACTGGTTCCAAAGTAGTGCAGCGAGCTAATTTTGGCCCTTTAGTTCCTGGTGTAACTCATATTCCCTACGGCACTCACGGCAGCTTAGATTACTTAGAAAAACAATTATTTACCACAACTTTACCAGCACAAGAAGTAGCAGCAATTGTAGTTGAGCCGATTCAAGGAGAAGGTGGCTATATCGTACCAGACGACGGCTTTTTACAACGGATTCGCCAGATATGCGATCGCCACGGTATTTTAATGGTGGTGGATGAAGTCCAAGCCGGTATGGGGCGCACAGGTCGCTTATTTGCCATCGAACATTGGGGAGTAATGCCTGATATTATTACCACCGCCAAAGGTATCGCTAGCGGTTTGCCCTTAGGGGCGATACTTGCTAGACCAGAGTTAATGACTTGGCCTCCTGGTTCCCACGCTACCACATTCGGCGGTAATCCCGTAGCTTGTGCGGCTGCTATTGCCACTCTGGAACTACTGGAAAGCGGTTTAATGTCCCACGCAACCGAGATGGGAGAATTTTTACAAGCTGGACTGATGGAATTACATAAAAAATTCCCTAGAGTATCGATACCACGAGGTAAAGGTTTAATGGTTGCGGTGGACTTATTGGATGAAGCTGGTAATCTCGATGGTAAATTGCGCGATCGCATTATCCAAGAATCCTTTTTACGAGGTTTATTATTGCTCGGTTGTGGCAAAGCCGCAATTCGTTTTTGCCCACCTCTAGTCATCGACAGCGACCAAATTCAAATCGCCCTCCAGATTCTCTCAGACATCCTCTAAGAGACTTGATATTGTTCGTGGTTGACTGTTGACTGTTGACGGTTCACAGTTAACAGTCAACGCTTAGTTTTGAGAACCCTCTTTAGTTATAAAGACTTTTATTTTGCGTCAAGACAATTTCAGCCGCTTGATAGTTATTTTCAGAGAACATTTTTTTTACTATTCGTAATCCAAAATCTAAAATTTAAAATCCAAAATGGTATTACGAATTAGTATAAATTCATAAAATGACAACAATCGAAACGCGTGGCATCTGGCTGACTACTACTGATAGTCAAGTTCTTAGATCTAAGGAAAACATTGCTCAGGCAATGGATCTTCTTGCTGAAACAGGATTTAATGTTGTGTTTCCCGTTGTTTGGAATCAGGGAGTAACTTTATACCCCAGTCAAACCATGCAGCAGTATTTTGGGGTTGAAATTGACCCCAAGTCTGTAGGACGCGATCCTTTAGAAGAAGTGGTGGTAGAAGCGCGACGAGTGGGGTTAAAAGTTATCCCTTGGTTTGAATATGGTTTTGTCAGTTCCTACAATTTGAATGGCGGCGTTCTTTTACAGAAAAAACCACAATGGGCTGGGCGGGATTCTAATGGTAATTTACTCAATAAGAACGGTTTTGAGTGGTTGAATGCCCTAGATCCGCAAGTGCAGGAATTTATATCCAGCTTGGTGCTAGAAGTTGTTAAAAATTATGATGTTGATGGTATCCAAGGTGACGATCGCTTGCCAGCATTTCCTTCTGAAGGTGGCTACGACCAACTAACTCTAACACGCTATCGCCAAGAATTTCATCGCGACCCGCCATTAAATCCCAAGGATAGACAATGGCTACAGTGGCGTGCAAATATTCTCACTGATTTCTGGGCACATTTGTATGAACAAGTTAAAGCAGTGAATTCTAATTTATTAGTGGCGATCGCACCTAATATTCATGATTGGGCTTTTGTGGAATATCTGCAAGATTCGCCCACATGGCTCAATCGGGGAATTGTCGATATCATCCATCCGCAGATTTATCGCCGTGATTTTAGTAGTTATCAAACCATCGCCAACAAGCTAGTAACTCAACAATTCACTGACACGAACTTGTCAAAGTTAGCCCCAGGAATTTTAATGAAGCTTGGTAATTATTGTATTAGTCCAGAATATTTAGTGCAGGCAATTGAATACAATCGGCAAGTAGGCATTCCAGGTGAAGTATTCTTTTTTTATGAAGGGCTACAAAAAAATAATCATGCCCTAGCGAAAGTTTTGCGAAACGGCCCTTATGCTAAATCCGCATCATTCCCTACTCTATCAGATTTGAGTCGGCGTGGTGAGAGTAAGATTAAATCAACTTCAATTTGGCAAGGAGTAGCGAGGTTTTTGAAAAATCTTTAGCAATAGACCTCTTGCAAAAGTTACTTTTGCAAGAGGGGGGAAAGGGAAAAGGTTAAAGGGAAAATGGTTGTTATTTGCCCTTTCCCCGGTTGGTGAGCTTGTCGAACCATTACCCCTTACCCTTTTCCCCACTTCTCTTATAAGTCTAATCAAATCAGATTTTTATACTGACAATATTTTTTCTGAAATTCTTCTGGAATTTTAATCGGACGACCATTTTGTAAACTAATAAAAGCACCCTTTTGTGTAGCTACCGCCGCTAATTTTTCGTTAGATAAAATTTCCGCTTTCACAGTCCACTTCAAACGACCTAAATTACTCAACCATAAACGACCAATCACGCGATCGCTAATTTTTATCGAACGTTTATACTCAATTTCAGTTCCAGCTAAAACAGGTGCATATCCCTGCTCAAGTTGTTGATTCAGTTGCCAATGTTCATCTAAAAATTTTAAACGTAAATCCTCTAGCCATCTAATGTAAACAATATTGCTCACAATTCCCACAAAATCTATATCATACGTCCTTACAGGAATTGCTAATACCACTTCAAATGGTCTATGTAATTTCTCATCTACTACTATCATAATTTTTCCTGAATTCAAGATTTTTTAAGACCAATCGGTCTGTAAAATATTACAATTATCCATGTCATAAAATTGCGGTTAATTCCTGAAATTCAACTAAATAGGATAATTTTAAACTTCTACTTTGTAGTTTAAGACTAACTCATCACCAGGTAAACCTCTAATACCCCAGTTATGCTTAGGCGTTTCAAAAATTGTAATTTCAATATCTGTAAGAGAAATATTCAATTTTTCATGGATATTTTGAATCAGGTGAGTAATTAGTTGTTTCTTAGTTTCCACCGTTCGCCCCTCAAACATACTAATTTCAATGATTAGATAATTTACAGACCTATCAGGTGGATAATAGAAATCTGATTTATCAAGTGGAAAAAAACGGTGAAATTTCTTATCAGGAGGAAGCTGTAAAATATCAATCATAGAGGTATGGATGATATTTGAAAGTTCAGCCTTAATACTATTTAATTTATCTGCTAAGCCATACACTTTGATTTGTGCCATATATTTAAACTTATACCGATTCAAAAAATGTTTGCGACAGATACCCCACCCGCCTGACGGCACCCTCCCCTTGGCAAGGGGAGGGTTGG
>NZ_JACKZU010000377.1:0-7896 GCF_014222165.1 Nostoc sp. 2RC | reverse complement strand
GGGGGAAAGGGAAAGGGGAAAGGGGAAAGGTAGTCTGTAAAACGCAACAGAATAGCCGATGGTAGACTTTTGAATTGGAATATTACCCCATTTTAGCTATTATATTGATTTCATTCTCCTGTGTTCGAGTTCCAGAAGTACCCTAAAGTTTTCATGGGGAGATGGGCAGATGGTGAAGAAATCTTCCCAATCCTTTCATACTCCCCGGCTAAAGTGAAAGTTATCTGAAGATGTGCAAATTGGTGTAAATATCTAACGTACCAGCACTCGACTGCGCGGGCCGATCGCTTGTTTGGGTAAAGTCACTTTTGTACAGCTATCAGCAGAATCTTTTGAACAAGCAGTTTGAGTTAGGTTTGCAGGATTTATCACTACTTGATTAACTGTTGGAGAATTACCGCTACTGAATTCTATGTTAGGTGCTGTAGATAGTGATGGAGAATTGGATTCAGATGTGTAAGTTGTAGTCGTCGGCGAAGCGATCGCACTACCACTATTAACTATCGGTGTCACAGTGATTGCATCGCCACTATTAACTATTGGTGTCACAGTGATTGCATCGCCACTATTAACTATTGGTGTCACAGTGATTGCATCGCCACTATTAACTATCGTTGGAAGAGTGGGCGTGCTGCCACCGCTAACTACAGGTGCGGGAGTGGGTGTACTGCTACCACCGCTAACTACAGGTGTAGGAGTGGGTGTGCTGCTACCGCCACCACTTGTGGGTGTAGGAGTTATAAGAGTTGCATTTGCAGGTACTTTAATTGTCAATTTCCCTATAAAAGAGTTAGTCATTTCCAAGGATGTCACCTTTGGGGAACCAGGGAGATCTGACTTGAAATCGAAGACTGTGGGAGTTGCGCCACCATTAGGATCGCTATACCTGGGCCCGTATCCACTGACTTCAAAAGTTCCTTGATACTGGTTTCCGGTTTTTGGGTCGGTAACAATACCTGTGTATAAAGCTTTTGTGAGATTAAATTCATCCTGAACAACTCCTTGAAACTTAGTTCCGGCTACTTGTCCCTGATATTTAAAACCTGTCAACTCGCCGTCAGAGAGAACAGGTGAATTCAGAACGCCATTAAAGGAGATGATGGGAATTCCTTTAAAGTCAACAAAATAATGCAAAGTACCATCATTACGTGTTTGTACTTTCACATAATCAGACTTGTATATAGGGACGTAGTTAGGATTGTTTTTAGTACCCAAGTTCCGCGAGTAAGTCCCCGTGTCGTCTGTGTCAATACGAGTAATGCTTTGATTGAAATTCGGATTATTAGTAGGGAGTTGAATTGTACCTGATAATGTCCCAGTGCTTTGAATTGTGATTTGAGCTAAAGCACTTGTTCCACCTAAAGCAATAATGAGTGCGGCTAAACTACTGCTGCTAACAACCGCACAATAGAATTTTGGATTTTTGCAAGTGTTATGAGTTGATGAATTTACCGTCATGAAAAATTTGCTCCTTTAATCACGTATGAAAAAATACGCATGTTTTTTTTCTGCGTTCCATTAGTCAATAGAAGCATTTATCTACTGATTTTGTCAGTAATAAAAAAGCGTATTTCATTACATTTACATCAGTACAAAATTAAAACCGGAAAGTTGCTCTTAATGCTCCAACCACTAAAGCATCGTTAACAGCGTTGTGATCGGGATTGAAAATAACAAATAAGCCTGGAGTTAGAGCAATATTGTCACTTAGTTGGGCGCGGTAAAAAAGTTCTAGATGAATTGATGTGTCAGTGCGTCCCCCTGCTGTCCCGCCATCAGAAAAGTTAGGAAGGTTAAATCCATCAGGTAAAGTACTAGAGGTAATTTTCGGTGGTTGTCCCACCAAAACACCTCCTAAATTCCCACGACGCAGCAAATTAGGAAAAGCCGCGAACACCATCCAATTGGTGGTTTCTACGCTTCCAGAAAGATTGGATGGTTTAGAAGAAGTGAAGCCACCCCAACCACCTACCTGTAAGTTGGGGTTAATTCGCCAAGCAACGGTAGCGCCAACTGCGTGGGTATTGAAAGCTGTAGCATCAGCAAAAGGGGAAATTAATTGAGAATCCCCGATACCAGTTCCCAATAGTCCATCTGGGGAGTGGGAATAAAGGTAATGTATGCCGATATCAAGATTATTAGTAGGTGCTAAACTTAACTGAGCACCAGTAGTAAATCTACCACCAAATAATCCACCCTGGTTGATGTTGCCAGGAAAACTGGGAATTTCTGCACTGTAAACACCTTGCAAACTAATGCGATCGCTAATTTGCCAGTCAAAACCTATACCACCAGTACCGTTACCAATGCCTAAAATTGGATTACGTTGACCAAATAGAGAAATTGCACCATCGCTAGAACCTTCTAATGGGCTAATACCGCGAAAAGTGTTGATGGGGTTGACTCCCGCCGTACCGACGACAATTCCCAAATTATCCGCAGCGAGAAATCTATAAGATAAATCACTAATCACCACATTGTTGTCTGTGTTGGACTCGAAACCCAACCGCCCCATATTTGTAGATAACAACGATGCATTAGAACCTAAATTTCCCGCAGACAATCCTGTTAACAGCAAATCTCGCCCGGTAAATGAAGTTGCTAAGGTTAGTTGGGCGCTACTTGTGAAAGTAAGATTAGTTTTTCCCTGGCGTTCGGGTATTCCATCTCTGGGAAATAAATCTGCATCAGTGGTATTGGTTCCCTGAACGCTAAGAACAGCTTGACCGAATAATCTCGTGGTTGTAGAAAATTGATTACCTTTTAATTCACTCGTTTGGTTTTCCACAGCTTCGACACGCTGCTGTAATTGTTGCAATTCTGCTTTAAATTCATCTTGTAATTTTTGCAGTAGGGCTAAATCTTCATCGTTAACAGTATGAAGTTGATTGTTAGCGTAGGCGTAGCCCGCCGCAGGCATCGCTTGATTAATCTTCTCTAAACAAGCATTTAAACCAGCTGCAAATTCATAACGAGTAATAGTACGATTTCCCAAATAAGTATTATCGCCATATCCCGCAATGCAGCCATAACGTTCTACCAAAGACTGCAAAGCACCAAAAGCCCAATCAGCAGGTTGCACATCCTCAAGGTGTGATACCGAATTAACTTGAGACATTGGGTCATCTGAATCTGCGGTTTCAGAATTGTTGTTGTCAAGTTCTTTCGTTGGAGGTTGAGTATTTTTTGATTCAGGCGAGTGAGAAGAACTGATAAATTGAATTTTTTCTCTACTTTTTGTCAGTATATTTTCGTACTTAGTTTTTACAACTATTGGAGTACTGATATCTGGCTGTACAAATTCAGGTGGTGTAATTTCAACAGGCGTAACTACTTCAGATAAATTTTTTTGTATTGACTCCTGCACCTGATTATCTGGCTCGATTACAGTATTTTCTGGGAAATTGAGCGCAGATACTGGCGCTGTTGCTAGTACACTCGCCATCAGTAGACTCATATCACTCCTGGTATTTCATTTGACTTACACCAACATTCCTTTTGACAGTCAAAGTTGGCGTATATCAGGAATATTTTTAAAAAAAGAGTGATAAAAGTTACTGATTTTTAGTAGGAGTTGGGAGGATAAGGGAGAAGAATTAATAAACCATGCCCCATGCCCAAATTAGATTACTCTGCCTGCTTACAATATTTATTCATTTCATCGACTAACTTATCTGACTGCTTACCAAGAGCTTCAGCAGCCGTGAGTGATGAATCAATTTCGGTTCTGGCTTTTTGAATTCTGTCCCTACCAGTAGCGGAGGCTTCTGCTATTTTAGCTGAACCTAACGCCCTACCTGCTTTGGCGATCGCTTGACCGAGGTTTTGAAAAATCTTAGCAAAACTGCTTTGATATTCCTTGAGCTTGGGGTCTGTTAAATTCAACTCCTGAATTGATTTAGTAATAAACTCCAAATCTTTAGATAGCTGAATACTGGTTATAACTTGCGTTCCTTTATTTTTATCAATTAATGACGTTCCTTCATTAACAAGTTTAATCAATCGCTCGCATTGGGAGACTTTAGTTTCGCTGCAACTAGTAATAAACAAAGCAATGCTCAGGCTCACAGGAGCAAGAACAGTATATTTATGTAAAATCGACATTAACACCCCAAGACCAATCAAACCGAGAATATAGTATCTAATATTACTCATAAAGGAGGCATTGGTTATTGGGCATGGAAGACGATAAGGAAGATTTAAACTGAAAGTTTTGAACTTCAGAGGCTCAAAGTTCCAGTTCAAAACCTCAACGCTCAAACTTATTTCCCCATACCCCATGCCCAATGCCCAAATCACCAATCTACTGGCAAACCCAACTGGTCTAAAGTCGTACCATCTTGCAAAAGTGGTTGAATGTCGCCGTCTATTTGAATGCGACCACCAGATAGCACCAAGGCACGTTGAGTAACTCTACCCAACCAATGCAGATCGTGAGAGGCAATTAAGATTACTTCTACGGGTAACTTGAACAATACTTGTGCCAAATGACGCCGCCATGCTGGATCGAGACCGTTAGTCGGCTCATCTAAAATCAAAATCGTTGGTTCTAGGGCTAAAATTGCGGCGAGGGCGGCGAGGCGTCTTTGTCCGCCGGAGAGTTCGTGGGCAGAACGATTAGCGTAGGCTTCTAGTCCAAAATCTGCTAATAACTGACGGGCGCGATCGCTAGCTGCTGCTGCTGACATGCCATAGTTGCGCGGCCCGAAGGTGACATCTTCTAAGATGGTGGGCATAAATAATTGGTCATTGGCATCTTGGAAGCTAAAACCGATTTGACGACGTATTTGGGGTAAAGTTTTCGGTTGTACGGGGATGCCATTAATGGTAATTTTCCCGGATTGTGGTTCTTTTAAGCCAATTAGGTTTTCTAACAACGTGCTTTTTCCAGAACCGGTGGCTCCCATCAAGGCCACGCGATCGCCTTTGTTCAAGCTAAAAGAAATTCTTTGCAATACTGCTTCTTGGCGGGAATATGCATATACCAAGTTCTCAACCTCGACTACGGCGGCGTGGGGTTTATTGCTCAATGATTGGGAGTTGGAAGTTAAAGATTTCAAAATTTACCTGTGTGAGGGAGTGGGGAGTTAAATTTTGTAGGAAGTTACGGTGATGGTGGCAGCGATGACCCAAGCTAATAACAGGGTAAAACGCTCTTTTGGTCTGAGATTGGAATCTATTGGTAATTGTCCGTTGTAACCACGAGCTACCATTGCTGCGTAAACTCGTTCTGCTCTGTCTAAGCTACGGAGATACAAGGCTCCAATCATTGCAGCACTAGTGTAGCGCAGCCATACCGCAGTTCCAGTTAAACCTCGTAATTGAGCGCTGCGTTGCATACGTGTAACTTCTGAGAGCAAAATCTCCATATATTGCCCAGCTAGAAGTAAATTTTCTTTGATAGGTGCTGGTACGGGTAAGCTTTTGAGGGCGATACCAAAACTGTGTGGTGGTAGGGTTAACAAAAAACTATTCATCGCAAGCAGACAAATCAGGGAACGAACTAGTAAAAAACTAGCTTTCTGCCATCCCAAAGGTAATGTCAGCAACGATAAAAAAATCAACTCTGTACCAAGTAATCCACCCAACTGGCGAATTGGTGCGCGCAACAGCCAAGCCCACAAAAGTGCGATCGCCCCATACACACTCAGCCCATACCAAGCATGATGCTTTAATAAAGCTGCCCCCACCACAATCACTAGGGACAGTTGCAAACGTAGCGGTAAGGAAAGGTTAAGCATTTTTTGGTTTCACTATCTTGGCAATGCCAAAGGCAACAGCAAAGCAAACCGCAGCCCCCACAAGTCCAGCGATGCTAGTGCCAATTGCTCCTAAACCTTCAATTCCATAGTCAGCTAGGGGAGTCGGTACAATTATCCGTACTTTGTCAGCTAGGTTAATGAAACCTAAGTTTTCCGCAACTTTTTCTAAACCATCAGGCCAAGCGGAGGCAAACAGTGATAATACTCCTGCAATCAAAAAAATACTGACAATAGGTACTGACCATCCACGAAATTCGTGCTGTTCTCCTGGTAATAAATCTGGTCTGGTGGTGGCTAAGTAAGTGAGTACACCACCAGTAATTAGACCTTCACCAATGCCAATCAAAATATGTATGCCCGTCATGGCTGGTAAAACCACGGCTACAGGTGCAGTTCCAGAGAGGGCTAATTCAATGGCTGCTGCGATGGCGGCTACTACTACACTAACACCAGCCGCAATACCAGCAGCTAATGGTAAACGCCCTTTAGACCCTCCAAACAGCCGTTGTAAGGTTTGGGTCAAAATCCAGCCTACCCAAACGCCAATTACTGCCATGTTCAAAATATTTGCCCCTAATGCTGTAATTCCACCATCAGCAAACAGCACGGCTTGAATAATTAAAACTGTGGCAATAGACAGCATTCCTGCCCAAGGACTACCTAAAACGATCGCCGCTAATGTTCCCCCCAATAAATGACCGCTAGTACCTCCTGCTACAGGAAAATTAATCATCTGGGCTGCGAAAACAAAGGCAGTGGTTAGCCCTAACAAAGGAGCGCGACGCACACCAAAGGCCTCTTGCGATCGCCCCAAGGCCACAAAAAGGGCTGCCACACTCGCTAAACTAGTAGCTCCCGCCACTGGCACGGAAACAAATCCATCCGGAATATGCATAACTACCCTGTATTTTAGATTTTTACTTACTCAAAACAAGTAATAAAGTAACAGCATATAAATTAATAACAAACAAAACTTTTCTCCTGTTTGCAATGCCCCAATGGGGGATTTTTTTGTGTTACTTTTGACAGATTTACAATACAATATTTACTGCTGATAACACTTATTCTTTTGTTTTTATTAATTTTTATAAACTTTCAATTTCAATATATTACTAAACTTTAAATGATTATTGCACAATTGAAAAATCTTGATAAATATCTGCACTAATATCTTTTACCGCAATCCTCTTTCAATTGTGAATAATATCGGTGTTGACTGTTGACAGTCCAAAACTCTAACAACTAATATTTCAGCAATTATAGGAATCCTATTTGATTTTTGAATAAAATACCGTACATTTTACTCTTTATATAACCCTGTTGCCTATTGCCTCTTGCCTGGCTATACAGAGCAGTTCATTAATAAAATTGAACTGCTATATTTTGGATTGATATACTAAGGTTGAAAAATACGCTATTACACTGATAAATTGCACATTCATTCATCAGGTTTATTGACTGTTGACTGTTAATTATTGACTATTGACGGTGAACAATCCTAAATTATTAATGAGACACAACCAAGGACAAATGACCAATTAAAAAGGATAATCAACACCGATATTTTTCACAACTAAAATAGGATTTGTGATTGTTGAGTGTTAACCACCATAAAGCGTTTTTCAGGTAAATGAAGTACACAGGTATGGCGTAGGCTTTCCCTTCCCGTAGGGTACGGTCGTTCACGTTTACAATTACTGTTTTAAAATGGTATCCCTATTTCACACTCTTCCATCATTCTGGTTAAAGAAAAATTTCAGCTAAGTTTTCAACAACAAGGCAAGAGAAAAACTGAGTTTAGAGGTTATTTATAAAGTGAAAATAAAATTAATGCAGTGGACTGACACAGCTAAAATATTGCAATAAAATTTGTTGTGTGCTAAGCTTTCTAGCCCGCCCCGGATGCGCGTTTCGCCCATCCCACAAGAGTGAAGCTAATGCACTATTTTAAGCTTGCCACGCTACTACAATTTAAACTTTACTTTACAAATCATCTCTGAGTTTTTTCTCTGGAGAAAAAAAATTAAACAACTTAAGCCTTGCAGTACTAACCTCTAAATTAGAAGGTAATTAACAGAATATATGTCACTTAGTCAAGAAATAAATCATTAATTTTAATTATTAAATATGAAAA
>NZ_JACKZU010000376.1:0-7897 GCF_014222165.1 Nostoc sp. 2RC | reverse complement strand
CCCCACCTCCCCGCGTCCCCACCTCCTTATTCTCCACCCACTGCAAATTCACCACAATTTTTCCTGCCAAGGTGAATTTGAAGGCATTAGACAGCAGGTTGAGAACTATTTTTTCCCACATTTGCCGATCTACATACACTGATGCCGGCAGGGGAGGACAATTAACTGATAACTGCATTCCTGCTCGTTCAATTGCTGAACGAAAAACACTAGCTAATTCGGCGGTGAAACTAGCGAGGTCTGTGGGTTCGTAGGAAGCTTGAACCCTTCCGGCTTCAATTCGCGAGAAATCTAACAAGCTATTAACTAGCTTCAACAAGCGCAGTCCGTTACGTTGCACCATTTTTAACTGTTCTTGTTCGTTGCTTGGTAACAAACTACCACCATCAGCTAGGATGTCTTCTAGTGGCCCCAACATTAGAGTTAATGGGGTACGAAACTCGTGGCTGATGTTGCTAAAGAAGATAGTTTTGGCGCGATCGATTTGTGCTAAAGCTTCGGCTCGTTTGCGCTCTTGTTCGTAAGCCTGGGCGTTGGCAATGCTAGCTGCAATTTGAGCTGCAACTAATTCCATGAATCCTCTATAATTATCGTCGAACAGCCTGAAGGGATTTAAGCCAGCAATTAAAATGGCAGCTTTGCCTGTTTCTCTCGATGGTGCAATGGGTATAGCCACTGCTTGATGTGGCGTTGGCGAAGCCCTCTGTAGGTATCGCTCCCATATCCCGCAAGGTAAGCTACCAAAATCCCCTGCTAAAATATCAACTAATTTTGTTTGATGGGTTGCCATCACTTCCCCAAAAGGCCAAACAGCATCAGAATCGAGAGCAGCTGTTTGTGGTGCTGCTTTGTGGTTTGGCTGAATGCGGCATGTTCCAGCCAGAAAAAGCTGTTGTTGGTCTGGTTCGACCAAATAAATCATTGCAAAGGGGAAGTCATAAGGGTTGGTTTCCAGACAACTGACACTCAAGCTACAGGCCTGATCGAATGTACGTGCATCTGCTGTCCTAGTTGCTAGCTCCCGTAATAAATTTAACTGCCGTTCTCCAATGATGCGTTGTGTATCGTCTGTGTTAGCACAAATAATCCCGCCCGTCTCACCTTCATCATTGGGAACTGGACTATAGGAAAAAGTATAATAAGTTTCCTCTGGGTAGCCATTACGCTCCATAATCAGCAGTAAGGCTTCATCGTAAGTGCCTTCGTTTTTCAACATTGCTGATTCTGCTCGCGGCCCTACCTGCTCCCAAATTTCCCGCCACACATGGGAAGCTGGCTGGCCCAGTGCTTGTGGATGTTTACCACCAATAATAGCTTTATAAGGATCGTTGTAAAGATTAATCAGTTCGTCCCCCCACCAGACAAACATCGGTTGGCGAGAAGTCAGCATAATCCGCACCGCTGTTTTCAAACTCTGAGGCCAATGTTGTGTCGCGCCAAGAGAAGTTTGCGACCAGTCGAATTCTCGCATCCGCGCACCCATTTCACCTCCACCGAAAAGGAAATTAGCGTCGGCGTTGCTTGCTGACGTTGACTCGTTTTTCATGGGTTTGTGTCGATTAGTCATGGGTCGGGTATAAAGCTACAATTGTAATCACGTGCTAATCACAATTTATTGTTGCAAAAGTCACACCAAACTCGGCAAAAAATTTTTCTGGGCACAGATTTTGATTCTTGCCGCAAGGTAGGAACTAGCTTATCAATATTGAGTTGTTTTGCCACAAGTAGGCACGTATTGTGAGGCATATAAATCAAAGTTTATGATGCTCTACATATCTAATGTTTACGTTAGAGTGTTATTTAACGTCAATTATTCTGGAGATAGAGATTATAATTGAGCAATTTTTTCCATTAGTTAGAATACACTAGCTGAAATGGGGCGATCGCTGCCCAAAAATCCCATACTTCACTATCCTCAAAATCTCTTCTCAATCACTACCTGTATCGAGCAATTTATTTAGAACATGTACGATTAATTTAATTTATTATTTTAACAAGCAACAATATTTGATTTTATTTTAAAGGTTGTTTATTCTATAGTTAACAAACATTTTTAATAAAAAAATCATCAATGATTATTCAGTCTTTTAAATCAAGAGATAATTTTATGCGTATACAAATTAATCTTTATTTTCAATAAAAAGTTGATACTAGCTCAAAGTTTTAGAGTTAATTGATACTTATTATTAGAGATAAAAATTATCAATTATGTACATTTTAAAAATCAAATATTAGAAAATGAATAAAATAATTGAACCATTTCTCGTAATTATTACTTTAGCTTTTTCTAGAAATTGATTCAATCTAATGAACATCAAATTTTTCCAAATTACCTTAGTGTTATTAGTCTTTTTGTTTAACTTAACATTTGCTTCTCCCACCTGGGCAAAAACAGCACCTTCCTCAAGTAGTAATCCTGACTACTTTGAAGTAGGTCAAAAAGTAATTTGGCTTTATAAAGCTCGTGGCGATTCTGCTGATATCCAGAGAATTCCCGCAGAAGTTGTCAAGTTAGGTTCCAAGGAAGTACAAATTAAGGTGTACAAAAATAAAAACCAATTTGTAAATCGTTGGGTAAATCCAAACAAACTGGAAAATGTCCGCGAATAGGAAAAATCAGCTGTTTGTATTTAAGGTGATGTATTTTTTTGTGTTGGTTGTTAACTGTTAACGGTTGACAGTTAACGGCGATGGGATAATATGTATGTGCTGCCAGTAACTTACTGTGTCTTGCGTACTCTTAACTATGGGACGCCAGAGGCAAATTTTCAAGATTGTCCTCAAAATTATGAATAAAAATTTTGACCAAAAACACGCTATTGTTACTGGCGGTTCAAGTGGAATCGGTAAAGCAACAGCGCAACTGTTAGCTAGTGAGGGCGCACATATTTCAATTATTGCTCGCAACGAAAGGAAACTGGAGGATGCAAAAGCACAGATAGAAGCAGTAAGGGCAAATCCAAATCAGCGCATTATTAAAATTTCCGCGGATGTAGCCGATAAAATTCAAGCCCAGCAAGCTATCAAAACAGCTATCGAACAAATTGGCTTTGTTGATTTGTTAATTACTTCTGCTGGTATCGCCCAACCTGGTTATTTTCAAGAACAGCCAACAGAAATTTTTGAACGCACAATGGCAGTCAATTACTTTGGCTCGCTTTACTGCATTCAAGCAGCACTACCAGCCATGAAACAACAACGACAGGGCGACATCGTACTCATCTCTTCTGGCGCAGGTTTGATTGGTATCTATGGTTACACCACATATAGTCCTAGCAAGTTTGCCTTACGGGGTTTAGCGGAGTCTTTACGCGGCGAATTGAAGTTGATGGGAGTGAACGTCTCAATTGTTTATCCTCCCGATACTGACACGCCACAACTTGAGGAAGAAAACAAAACCAAGCCCATTGAAACGCAAATGATTACCGGCACTGCCAAAACTTGGAGTGCCGAGAAAGTAGCTTTAGAGATTGTACAAGGTATTAAGAAAAAATCCTTTGCAATTACTCCTGGACTAGAAATGACATTCCTTAGTAGATTTCACAGCCTGCTAGCTCCTGGAATTAATTGGTATATGGATCGGATTGTTGGTAAAAATTTTTGACCGAACAAGGCAAAAGTAAAAAGTTAAAAGCCAAAAGAAAGAATAAGAAAAAATAGTTACAAGCCTTTGTGTTACGAAATTCAGATCGCCGCGCCGGAAGTCAGCACTCTGACTTCGTGCTAAATTTATTTATGCAACAAAATAAAAACATTTATTTCGATATGCATAACAGGAGAAATAATATGTCCTTATTAATCCCCTGAATTTATTTCTGGAGATTATTTTTCATTTTTTAATGCAAGTGCAGATAAATCACTTAACTTACTGACAGGTAAATTACTTTATTGAAAACATCAGATATATCAGTTAAGACGATAATATCAAATTATGACTATCCCAATTGTTTTAGGGAGTTCCAATAGATGGAAATTCTTGGAAGTAAATATTTATTTTTTAAATCTAAATATTATGAGAAAATAGCTATAGTTTTTTAAGATACTTGTGAAGTATCAAAATCAAAATCTTTTTAATCCTGGGAATTTACACCATCTCCTACAGTAGCGCTTTTGGTAATCAGTTCATCAATTTTCCTCAGACTTTAACGAGAAAGCTTGCAGATTTGTCAGTGATATTAAATGAAGATGATAACCTGATGTTTGGGGTTGAGATTGCAGCAGATACCCAAAATAGAACTATCAACAGTATCTATGTGGGCGATCGCATCTGTAATATTTCAGTTACTCAATCACTTCTCCATAGATATGTTCTTATTTAATCGGTTCCTCCGTTCAACAATTAGGTTTGCGCTAATTAGTTTGATGGCGATCGCAATGGTGTTTGGCTCGAATGCGATCGCCCACGGTCAACTACCTTCTTTATCCACCGCAGCGTCTAAAGATCCGCGCCAGCCACCTAACGGTGTTACCCGTCTCGGTGTCTATGAAATTGCCAGTGTGTATTCACCCCTGGACAGAAACTTCTTGTTTGAAGTTGTTTCTCCTACTATTTTCGATCGTGAAAAACCGCCAGAGGGATATCTTCCGGTAGAGGTGCGTGCCGAAGAAATTAGGCAACGGCTGATGCGAGCGATCGACCGATCCAACAAAGCCAAAAAAACTCCTATGGTTTCTATTGCCATCTTGAATAACAGCTCCATTCTCCAGCTCAGTGACGATGGAACAACCCGTCCTTTGAGGCTGGTGACAGTAACAGAGCCAGATGCAGACTATCATGGGAAAACCACGGAAGAATTGACACAGGAATGGCAAAAAATCTTACAAATAGAAGTGGAACGCATTGCCCGACTCTTTTCACGTGAAGTATTGTTACAACGAATTGGACAAGCACTGCAAATCATCATCGGCTTAGTGTTGGGTAGCTTTGTGTTGTGGTTCTTGCGGCAAGTTCTAATTCGTAAACAAAAGGCATTGCAAGCTTGTTATCAAGAACCTATGAATGTGGCACAACAAGCTGAAGAAATATCCACAGATATTCCAGTCACAGAGACTAGCAAAGGAGAGACAGATACCATTGCCCATTGGCGATCGCACTTTCTAGAAATCATCCGGCAACAGTTCAGTCTCAAGTACCAATTGGAAATCTATTCTTTTCTCACATGGCTACTATTTTGGGTGTTTATTCTCACGTGGTACATCGGGATTGTAGTCATTATGTTTCGCGTCCCTTACTTGATGAGATGGTCAAAGGAGGCTTTGGCTGCTCCCCTGGCGCTGCTGATTATTTGGTTTTTTATCAGTCTTGCTATTCGTATAGGCAAAAGCTTAATTGACCGCCTCACCAATATCTGGACAATACATCCCCCTCTCTCCTTGAGTGAAACTCAAAGGATTGCCCTGCGGGCGGCAACAGTTTCCAAGGCACTAAAAGGATTAATCATTTTTGTTTTGATTACTTGCGGTATCTTGTGGTCTTTAA
Source organism: Nostoc sp. 2RC (assembly GCF_014222165.1). Taxonomy (NCBI): domain Bacteria; kingdom Bacillati; phylum Cyanobacteriota; class Cyanophyceae; order Nostocales; family Nostocaceae; genus Nostoc; species Nostoc sp. 2RC. The sequence goes on along the minus strand of NZ_JACKZU010000376.1, from coordinate 2,418 downwards.
GCATATTTGATGTGCCCACTAGTTCGATTTTGGCAGGGGGGGCTGTCATCGGTATCGCAATTTCCCTTGGTTGCCAAAGTCTGATTAAAGATTTGGTCAATGGTTGCTTGATTTTGATGGAGGATCAATTTGCGATGGGAGATGTGATTCAAATTGGTGATAAAAGCGGACTGGTAGAAAATCTCAACCTGCGCGTGACTCAACTACGCAATAGCGAAGGTCAATTAATCACCATTCCCAATAGCAATATTACCAATGTCACTAATTTAACTCGCCTCTGGTCGCGGGTAGACTTTTCCATTGTAGTGGCGTATAAAAACGACCCCAAGCAAGTTTTAGAAATTCTCAGGCAAGTATCCCAGCAATTGTATAGCGAAGTGAAATGGCGCGATCGCCTGCTAGAATCGCCCCAAGTGTTGGGGATTGATGACCTCTCCCACACGGGTATGCTAGTGCGCGTCTGGATTAAAACCGCACCTATGGAACAATGGAACGTTGGGCGAGAGTTCCGTCTACGGGTGCGGCAAGCTTTTGCAGCCAACAATATTCAGATTGGTAGACTGCAATGAATCATTGACAACGCTGATTTGGCAAGGAGTCATTGCTAGATTATTTATAAGTATCCTTCATCTACAGTGCTATACGCTCCAAATAAAGCACTGCGAGTTCGGGGGCCGACTATACCATCGACAAGCAAGCCATTGTTGGCTTGAAACTGCCGGACTAGCCCAAAAGTGGTGTTTCCGTAATAACCTGTAGGATTAATCCCTAAACGCCTTTGTACTTGTGATACAGCAGAACCTCTAGAACCATAACTGAGTGTGATGCGTCCACCAACTCCAGCAGACGTTGGGTTGTTTGGACGAGAGTTATACGTATCACCTACCCATCTTGCAGCTACATATCTATTTCTGGATAGGCGAACAAAACCATTGGCTCTACCAGTGCTGGTAATTCTAGTACCGTTGGGAATACAGTCTACAACTGAAGAACTAGTGTAGGGGCTTACACGCACGTTAAGACAACTACCGTTAGTTCTGACATAAGCACCTAAGGCTGCTGACACTTGGGTAATAGCTGTAAAAAATACTATAAAACCAGCTAACGATAACCAAACAGAAGATTTCAGAGATTTCTTCCAATCTAAGTCAAACTTGGGAAATTCATAGTCGATAGATTTAGCCTGACCGTTTGCCTCTTCGTAGGCTACAAACATAGATGAATAAGCAATATATTCCATGAATTAACACCTTGATTTGATTTGGTAAAAACTAAAAGCTCACAATGTTTTCACGCCGCCGATGTAGAAGTTTTGAACGGCAATCTATTCACTCAAAGCCACCAGATGTCCAGTGTTTATGGTGTACGGCTGCAATTTTATTCGCCGCCATCGCTGAAAATAATGTTGTCGCTACGAATCCAACCAATTGCTCCCGATTTCGGGAATTTAACTCGACACCAGTTAAGATTACTACCACTTTTATCTTTGTCTTGAACGCATTGCAAGTTTTGGACGCGATCGCCACCTAATCCGTAGCCTTTAGTAGCTGAATTGACAGTTGGTCTTGTACGTAGGTTAATTCTTCTTGACCGTCCTCCAGCTAGCGTCACCCAGTTAGATCTAGCGATGAGATAAGGCTGGTTTAACTGATTTACAAAAGAAGAATTTGAGGTTACAGAAACATCATTAATTCCTTGCGCTCCTTCGTGAGAAATATTTGCTTTCACTGGAAAAGTTGCAACAAATGATGCTAAAGATACAACAGTGGTAATAAGTAATGTTTTAAGTTTCATGATTTTTGTTCGCCTAAATATTGACAAATTAAACTTCACCTAGCCTTTGTAGTTTATTTTTGGATTTGCTAGTTAAACTTACCTATCCTGGAACAAAGATAGAGAACAGAAGCCCTAAAACTTTCAGACAGATTTAAATTTCCCATGTTTTATTCTTGACTTCAAGTGCAGATAAATCAGTTAATTTATTTACAGGCAAATTACCACAAAGCACCATCATGATTAAACTTCTCAGAAAGTAATATCTTTACTTTTGTTTTACAAGGTTCCATTTTTTGATATTTAATTTGCAGATAAACCTAAAAATTTTCTTGAATTAGCTTTAATCTACGTTTATATTTTATTTTTCTATCAAAAAATATAGATAAATTTCCTTATAGTGAAACAAATATCACTTAAATCAGTTAAGAGATAAATAGTTTATTGAAAACATCATATACATCAGTTAATATCAGAAACTTACTTACAAGCATCTGACTTTTTTCAGATAGTTACAATAGACTATAATCGATTGATTAAATAAATCGACAAGCAAAGGACTTGAAAGATATTTTTCGATTTCATATGTACAAAAAAATTTTATATTAATTTATTTTTGAAATCAAACTCTTATGAGAGAATGAC
>NZ_JACKZU010000375.1:0-7897 GCF_014222165.1 Nostoc sp. 2RC | reverse complement strand
TTTCCCCCTTCCCCTTTCCCCTTTTCCGTTTAAGAAATTCGTTTTTTAACCAATTCTGGAATTTGAGATGGACGTTCAGCCACAGGAACTTGTGCTTCTTTCAAAGCAGCTAATTTACTTTGAGCTGTGCCAAAATTTGGGTCGCGTCCGATAACTGTTGCTAAAGTTCCGGTTTGACGCCAACTTTTTCCTGGTGGTGCTTGTCTACCTGCAATGTAGCCAATTACAGGTTTATCAATAGCCTCAGCAATGTACCGCGCTGCGGCTTCTTCACTACCACCACCTGGTTGACCGACTAAAACAATGGCTTCTGTGGTTTCATCTTCGTCGAGAATTTGTAGCCATTGCAAAAATGAGGAACCAACAATAGCATCACTACCAATGCTGACACTAATGGACTGTCCCAAACCAGCTTTTGTTAATTCGTAGGCGACTTCGTAGGTTAAGGTACTGCTGCGACTGACGATCCCCACTGGGCCCGGTGTATAAAATTCGCTGGGTTGAGTTCCTAAGAGAATTTTTCCCGGTACAACGATCCCCGGACTATTAGGCCCGACAACCAAAGTTTCGCAAGCTTCGGCTTTGCGGAGTAATTGCACCATATCTAAAGGTGGCACGCCAGCAGTAATGATAATAATTTGGCCAATGTGAGATGCGATCGCTTCCAATGCCGCATCTAAAACTTCATAAGGATTTACACAGATAATTGTTGTGTCAATTGTGCCAAATTGCTCTACTACTTCCTCTACTAAGTCAAATACTGGTAGTTCGTGTAGTTCCTGTCCACCGCATCCAGGATTAACACCAGCCACCAAATTTGTGCCGTAGGCTTTCATTTGTGCAACATGAGTGCCTGATATAAATTCACAAAAGCCTTGAATTAAGACTTTACTCTCTGGCGTTAAGTTCATAATCAATTACCGTAAGCTTGGCAAGCCAGTGAGTTGAGCCACTGGGCATAAAAGGATACATATACAATATTGTCTTGATGGGTTTTTCTCAATTTACTTACTTTTAGCGTTACATTTTCAATTCATCTCCAACATGAAAAATTAATATTAATTCAAGCAAACAAAAATTATTCTCAGTCTCGGAACTTTGGATATGAGAAAACCTGAACTCTAATTTTTCATGTCAATTGTTGATTTATCAATGGAATCAATTGAAAATCTCTTATCCAAAATTCCCAGACCTCTGATTTTTGCCTTTGGTCAATCCCAAATCTCAAATCTCAAATTGTCTGACTATTTCTTTTTATGCCGTTGCATAATTGCGGGATGATTTGAGAATTTGCATCAAGACATAATTCCCGTGTCTCCGTGTCTCCGTGTCTCCGCGTCTCCGTGTCTCCGTGTCTCCGTGTCTCCGTGTCAGCCTAAATCATCCCATTATTCAGCAACGCGCTTTTTATTAGTGGGTTTGGCAAGACGAACTGCAACTTCCACTGCCTCATCTAAATTTTCTACCACAATCAGGGCATTGCTGTGAGTTTCTAGTGTTGCTAAATAATTTTTAGCTTCATTCCACTCAGAACCAGCAAGACGGACAACTAATGTGGGAACATTCACATCCCGCGGAATTTTACTACCGTTAGAACGAACAATTTTTAATTTGAGTTCGTTATTGTCTTGCTGGACAAATTTAGCGATAATTTCGGCTAGTTGCTGTGGGTGAGGAATACTACCCAGGAAATTAATTAGTATAACTTGGATGCTTTTATCAGCGGCCAAAATTTTCAAACCAGTTTCTAGGCGATCGCCAAATGTAGTTGGAGTAGTATCTGTAAGAAAAGCATGGCGTAGATTCAAACAAACCCCTGGTTTACCGCCAGCATTAGCAACTAAATCCAAAGTTGCCATTACTGAACCAGTACCATTACCTAAAATACCAATTTTTCCCTGCATTTGTACGCCATCCCAATCGCCCAAAATACCGTTAATTTCAGTACTTGGATGACGACTGATGATTTTTGCTGCCATTTCCGTCAGATCTGGATGACGCTTGATGGCTCGTTCGTTCACCCTGACTTTACCATTAAGAGCCATGACTTCACCATCAGCATTCACCGCTAAGGGATTAATTTCAACTAAATCCAGGTCTTTTTGCACAAATAGCTGGTACATTTTCTGGAGAACGCTGCTTACTGATTGCATCAGCTTTCCCTGCAAACCCATTTTCAAAGCTAGTCGCCTAGCATAAAATGGCGAAAATTCTTGTTCGACCACCACATGATGCATTTTTTCGCCTGCGGATTCCCAATCGATGTTTGCTTCTTTGCAACCTAAAAGTACAGGTCGGCAAACAGCGGTGTCTAAAACCACCGCCAGATAAAATTCTTGGTTGGCGTCGTATTGGGATTCTGCTAGTACAACCTCTGGCAACTCGCCCCATATCGGTAAACTAAAGATATTTTGGGCAGCAGCGATGGCATCGATTGTTGTTTCGGCAAACCTGACTCCACCTGCTTTTGCCCGTTCTGCCCCATGTACTTGGGATTTCAGGACAATTGGAAAACCAATTTTTAAACGTTTCAAATCTGTGGGATGGTCAATTCGTTGTGAAGGCAATACAGGAATGCCTATCTTCCCAAACCATTCTTTAACTTGGTACTCTAATAAATCCATTGATACACCTTATCTTGAGACTTTACCAGCTTTTGATGATTGCTGTCTAAAATATTTGGCAGCACCTTTATTACATATTGGCAGCTATAAAAACTTATTTTTCACGTATCAATTTTATCGAATTCAGCAAATGAGGCAAATTAATTTCTCTAGCTACAATACTTAATTAATCTCCTCAGTAGACTTTCCGGCATAGAAGATAACTAGTATTCCTGTCAAAAGCCTATAACATAGCAACATTTTCTTAACCTGTGGATAATTTTGTCACAATTGCTCTGCAACTATAATTTTCTCGAAGAGTAGCTGTTGTGAATTTAATTGCCACAAAATTATCCAGTGAAAATACTCAAAAATATTATTATTCCCATTTTTTTCCAGAAAATATATACCTGTGGATAGATTATCTAATCTTGTATCTACTAACTCAAAAATGTAGCACTACGAACAATTACTAGTATTTGAATTTTTGGTGAAAACTTAGAATTTGTGTTAGAAAGTTGTTCGATTAGATTTTCAGCCTGTGGTTGCTTAAACTGTGCATCTTTATTCAAAAAACCCAAACAGTTGATTTGACCTCCTTAAAGATAATCAAAACAATATAGAAATCAGTACAAAAGCTCTATGAAAGTAGCAGTTCAACAGGAAGATTTACAGCTTTTAGCCAAAACTTTGCAGGAACAACTGCTTGTAGAAGTTCCATTGGCTGGAGTCTTTCAAGTTAAGTGTGCCGTCAATAAAGACGAACTAATGATTTTAACTCAACACCCATCCGGTGTAACAGTTGATGCCGAGACTATCTTTGCAGTTATTGAAGATGCACTTCAGTCTTTAGCACCCTACAGAGAGCAACGAGTACAATGTTTCCTGAGAGTTTTTGGCGAACAACTTCCTTATGCCAAACGTTTTCTCACTCTCAAACACAGGACAAAATCCAACGATGGAGATTTGGGCATTTGGACATCTGAGGGAATAAGGGGAATCAAGGAAGATGAGGAAGAGGAGGAAGTAGGGAAAGATGAGGAAGCGATATCTTCCTTTTCATCCTTTTCCCCCTCATCCCCCTCATCAGCTTTGACCTATTTTCCATCCTCAGACGAAACTGAAGACGAGGAAGTATTTGACCCATTTGCAGATGCACCGAGTTTACCGACTTCAAAGGCAACACGTCGAATTAAACCCATTTTCTTTGGTGTGGCGTTGGTGGGAATTGTGGTTTTAGGTGTTGGTGGTTATTTACTGACTCGTCCTTGTGTGATGTCTGAGTGTAAAGAAATACAAATAGCCCAGCAGTTAAAAACAGAATCTCCCCAATTAATCCGTCGCGCCAAGTCAGAAAAAGATTTAATCGCAGTGCATCAACGGCTAACTGACGCTACCACAGCCTTGAATGTAATTCCTGGTTGGTCACCTCGTTACCAAACATCAGAAGAACTCAAAGTAAGTTTGTCTGGACGAGCCGAAAAAATCAGCCAGGTAGTTAAGGCTTTGCAAACAGCATCTTTGGCGGCAGAAAAAATTAAAGCTCCCGCACGTACTTTAGAAGAAATACAAGCTAGGCAACATTTATGGCGACAGGCCATTGCACCACTAGAGGCCATAACTCCCAACAATGAACTTTATCCGTTAATACAAGCAAAATTATTTAGTTATCGTATTAGTTTACATACTATTAATCAGCAGATACAAACTGAAGAAAAATGGCTGAAAAAACTAGCAGCCGCAAAAGATGTAGCTAATACAGCCGAAAGTCGTCAAGCTAGTGCTAAATCATTAAAGGATTGGCAAAAAGTCCAGTCTAACTGGCAAGTAGTGATTAATGCCTTGAGGGTGATTCCCCAAACTAGCCCTGCCTATGAAGAAGCCCAAAAGTTGTTATTAGAGTATAAACCTAAGTTAGTCACAGCACGCGATCGCACCACAAAAGAACAATTAGCTGCCAGAACTTACCAACAAGCTGTTAGCACCGCCAACCAAGCCAAAGTTTATCAACAACAAAATCAATGGCAAGCAGCAGCAACATACTGGGAGCAGGCTTTGGAAACTGCTAAAAAAGTTTCCCAAGATAGCTTATATTACACTCAAGCTCAGTCGTTAATCGAACCCTACTCAACATCCCTCAAACAAGCACAAGAAAAACTACAAGTAGTTAGTGATTTGCAACAAACCCGCACTGACTTAGAGAAAACCTGTGTTAATGGAATTCGGATTTGCACCTTTAGTATGGAGGATGCAGGAATTATTGTCCGGTTAACCCCTGAGTATGACCAATTAAGGCAAAATACTTCGGTTAATCCTGAATCGGAGAATTCAAATACTGCTATCGATCTCACCAATCACTTGCAAGTCTTACAGGAAGCCTTGGCTGTAATTAGTGACAATGCCAACTTGTCCCTTTCCCTTTATGATTCTCAAGGTCAGGTAATTTATACGCGGACATTGGGAGGGTAGCGGTTCACTGGATGATTAACTTTGTAAAGAAGTCACATTCATATCCTCATTCAATCTGCGAATCAGCCGTGATAACTCACGAATGATATTCACCGCAATATCTGGAGTTTCTTCAATGGCATCATATAATTGCTCTTGCGTTAATTCTAGAAATTCGCAAGGTTCTAGAGTCGTGGCGCTGGCGGAACGGGGTTGAGTATCAAATACTGCCATTTCACCAAAGTATTTTCCCTGTTCTACTTCTGCCAGCTGTTTGTTTCCAATATGTACTTTAACTCGACCCGACACCACAATATAAAGCGATCGCCCTTCTTCTCCTTGCCTGAAAATTGTGTAATTAGCTGGAAATGACAGTTCATTCATCACTGAAGTCAGCCGCACAATAAAATCGTCTCGCAATTCCTTAAAAATTGGGACTCGCCGGACAAATAATAGACGGTCAACACTAGTTAGCATAATTACGAGTTAAAAATAAGAATTTAGAATTCAGAATTCAGAATTCAGAATTCTGAATTGAGGAATTAGAGCAAAGAAATGGGAGATTTATACCCGCCACTAATTGTAGTCCACTAAATTTAAAATTTGATGTGGTGCTTGAGGAGTTATCCATTGAAAGCAACGGCTGAGACTTCCAATCCTCAAAAGACTGTTGACCTTTGACGGTTCACAGTCAACAGTCATCTGTTAGCGGCCCATTCTGAATTCTGAATCCTGACTCCTGAATTCTCTTTTAATCACTTTAATTTATCATTTTAAAAAACAAGAGTATTTGCTCTTATTCGGTCAAAAGTCATAATATTGGCTGCATGAACTCCCAAGGTACCTTGCTGAGAAAAAAAATCACCAATTTCATTGGAGGCGTAGTTTACCACCGTAAGCATCGCTTTTAAAAGTTGGACAATTGGCTGTTGTCTGGCGAACTTCTATTAGTTGTCGCGAGAAAAAACAGTCAAACAATATCCTGAACTGTCATCACATCGAAAAGCAAAGTCAGGATTTGAGGACAAACAGCATTGAATCTTTGTGAGTAACGACTATGAGTTGGCTAATTAGTACAGTACTTATTGGAATATCTGTAGCTTTTGCAACTACTTTTGACGACAATTTATATTTGACGGCTTTCTTCGGAAAAGTCAACCGCACCTTTCGCCCCAAGCATATTGTTATCGGTGAATTTGTAGGATTTACTGCATTAGTGCTTGCTAGCCTCCCTGGTTTCTTCGGCGGTTTGATTATTCCTAGTACCTGGATTGGTTTACTAGGTTTACTTCCCATCGCCATCGGTATTAGTAATTTCATCAGCCGAGAAGATGATGGAGAGATAGTACAAGATGTGTCAATTAACTTACCCTCTCCTGGTAAATCTGGGCGGCAGAAGAAATCATTGTTGGCAATTATCCGCGATCCCCAAACTTATCGTGTTTCAGCAGTTACCATTGCTAACGGTGGAAATAACATTGGAATATATGTACCGTTGTTCGCTACTACCAATCTTCCAAGTTTGGGCGTAATTTTATGTGTTTGTTATCTAACAGTTGCGACGTGGTGTTTATTGTCTTACAACCTGACCCGTAATCCTCTGATGGCACCTGTTTTAACTCGCTATGGTCGAAAAATCTTCCCCTTTGTCTTAATTTGGCTGGGATTGTCTATTTTGATTAAAAGTGAAAGCTACCGACTTTTACCTAGTTTGGCAATGCTTTCTCACTGAGCATGAGGCGATACTTTGGATTTGAGATTTTGGGTGTTGCATAATTACGGGATGATTTGAGAATTTGCATCAAGACATAATCCCCGTGTCTCCGTGTCCCCGCCTCCCCGCGTCTCTAATCCGCTTTTCACACTGGAGGTTTTCTAATCACTTGAATTTATGCTTTTAAATAAAAATAATATTTGCTCTTATCAATTAACTTATCTAAAGTGAACATAAAGCACATTATTTATGGCTCTTACAAAAGCAAATCTAATATCGCAAATCTAACATCGCAAACGATCGCAGGAAGGAAACTAATGAATAAATCAAATTCTCAAAAATTAACTCAGTGGCTTGTAACTGCCTTATTTGTAGTAGTTGTAGCAACATTTTCACTGTTCAATCAGCCCACTGCTCAAGCTCAAACAATAACACCATCAGAACCAGCTTTAGAATCAACCCCAGTAACACCTCCAGCTGCATCACCAGTATTAGAACCAACTCCAGCAATACCTCCAGTTGTAGTACCAGTACAATCTGTAGCCGCAAACGTTAAACGTTTGTTAACAACTAAAGAATGTGTCAGATGTAATTTAATTGGTGCAGTTCTCAAGGATGCAAACCTGCAAGCAGCAAATTTGCAAGGTGCGAACTTACAAAAAGCAGATTTTGAAAGAGCGAACTTACAGCAAACAAACCTACAAGGAGCAAACTTGCAAGGAGCAGATTTAGGTAAGGCAAATATCGCAGGAGCAAACTTAACAGGAGCCAACCTATTTGATGCAGACCTAGAAAAGGCTAGCTTCTTGGGAGCAAACCTCCAAGCAGCAAACTTGCAAAACGCAGACTTGGAAAAGACAAATCTCACAAATGCAAACATCCAAGGAGCCAACTTGATGGGAGTTGATTTGCAAGACGCCATCAGACCAGAAGGATTTATGGCTTACTAATGCAAAATAAATTTTAGCTGCCAATGTCATTAAACTAGTCTAAATAATCGTTAATCCCCTCAGTTTTTACCGAGGGGATTATTGATTTAAAAGTTCCAATTCCCATATCCATCAACCTTCAATACTTGTCGGTTAAAGGGAAAAGGGGAAGGGGGGCCCCCTCTGGGGATAAGGGGCAGGGG
>NZ_JACKZU010000374.1:0-7914 GCF_014222165.1 Nostoc sp. 2RC | reverse complement strand
CCAGTCAACAGTCAACAGTCAACACTCCCTGTTTCCCCAATGACTAATGACTAATGACTAATACCCAATGCCCAATGACCAATGACTAAGGTTAAGATCTTGTGAGTCTATATGTTAGAAAACTAATAAATTTTATGCATTTGGATTTACCGCAACTAATTAAATCACTTGGCTACTTTGGAGTATGGGCAATTGTTTTCGCTGAGTCTGGCTTGTTAATAGGTTTTTTTCTCCCTGGAGATAGTTTATTATTCACGGCTGGATTTATAGCATCTCAGAATTTACTCAATATCTGGGTTCTGATTTTTGGTGCTTTTGTTTGTGCAGTCTTAGGTGACAATGTTGGCTATTTTACTGGTCATAAATTTGGCAGAAGACTATTTCATAAGGAAGATTCGTGGTTGTTTCACAAAAAACACATTGTTAAAACCCAAAATTTTTATGAAGAACACGGAAAGAAAACTATTGTTTTAGCACGTTTTTTACCTATTGTACGGACTTTTGCGCCCATTGTAGCGGGTATTGGAGCGATGCATTACCGGACATTTATGTCTTACAACTTAATTGGTGGCTTCGTTTGGACTTTTGGAATCACTCTGTTAGGATTTTTCTTAGGGAAATCATTACCACCTGAACAGGTAGATAAGTACTTGTTACCAATTATTGGATTAATTATAGTTATTTCTTTAGTACCCTCAATTATTCATCTGATACAAGAAAATAGAGCAAATAAAGGTTGAAAATATTTCAGAATGCAGAATTCAGAATTCAGGAGTCAAAAGTCCAGATAAACACCAATTCATATATCATTTATGTAATTTATCAATTTTTATTCTCCATCTCATTCATTTCCTAAAACTTCAAACAAATTTAGGATTATTTTCTGGTGCAATAAATATGGCTAAACTATCTAACGAATTGCAACGCTATTTTTTTGAAGAAGAACGACCTGCAAATGTAACTTTGGCAGATATTCTCCTACTAGCCAAAGAAAGAATTTTTGGTTTTTTGCTGATTATTTTATCTCTACCTTCGGCTTTACCAGTTCCAGCACCGGGATATTCAACTCCTTTCGGTATCCTGATTTTTCTACTTGCAATTCAGCTGATTGCTGGTGCTAAAACTCCGTGGCTACCAAATAAAATGATGAATCATGCCATCAAACTTGAAACAGTCCAGGGTTTTTTAAAGGCAGGGATTCCTTGGTTAAAAAGGATTGAAGCGATCGCCCGTCCTCGTTTGAGTTATATTTGTACTACTTTACCAGGTAGAGTAACAATTGGCAGTGCCATCGCCTTGATGGCAATTTCTATGATGATTCCAATTCCCGGAACTAATACCCTACCAGCAATGGGAATTTTCGTCACTAGCTTTGGCTTATCAGAAGATGATGGTGCCATTAGCTTGGGTGGTTTAGTTTTGTGTTTGATGGGAGCAATTTTGACTACTTCAATTCTATTGGCATTGGTTTGGGGTGGTTCCAGTCTGCTTGACATCATTAAGACTTGGCTAGGTCGTTGAAGAATTCAGGAGTCAGAATGCAGGAGTAGAAAATTAGAAGTCAGAATTAAAGGATAAAGCAGTTTGGGTTTTTAAGCTACTCATGAAATTTTATGACTTCCTTAAACATTAACCTCTACCTATTGATAGAAAACCTGATTTTTTTCCTCGTTGCCACACTTTTTATTGTGGTTGTAAATTGGGGCTGGAAAAACACAAAAACCTACACTTTGCCTTTACCGTTTCCTGGTTGGTATAAAATTTGGTTTGGCTCAGTACAAATATTAGGAATACTACTGCCATTAGTAGTGATGTTGTTGTGGGGTGTATGGTGGAGCGATCGCACTGTTTTAACTGTGCTTGGTTGGTATTTTATCGTATTAGGGCTACAAATCATTTCCGAAAGAGTCGCCTTGAGAGAGTTACAAAATGTAGTGTGGGTGATGGTTCCTTACATATACTTACCGTATCGTTTCTGGCAGTTATATGAGGGTTTAACAATTTTAGGTTCTGAAACTAAATGGCTGTGGGTGCGATATTTGTTAATCTTTCAACTAGTGCTGTGGATTATCAATTACGCTATAGATGTATCGCAATTGCCTCGGCTGTTTCGCTGGGAGGTCGAACAAAAATAGATGATATCATGTCCGGTTGAAGACTTATCATTTAAGGGGCAGGGAGCAGGGAACAGCACAGAAGTGGCTTTTGGGATTTTGCTAAAGATGCGGCGGACATGATATGAGGGCATTGGGGAGAGGACAAAAAGAATAACTCCTAATAGCAATTTGGATTTTAGATTTTAGATTTTGGATTCCAAGCCTTTGTTACAAAGGTATTTCCAGAATTTCAAACAATCCTTCCTATATCAATTCGATATAACTCGCCAGTCATCAGTCATCAGTCATCAGTCAACACTCCCTATTTACCCAATATCCAATACCCTATTTTTCCGGACGTTAGAGTTTGAAAAAGCGTTATAGTTATTGGCTACTGCTACCTTATATCCGACCCCAGTGGCGAACTATCACTAAGGGATTTATTGGCATTTTCGGATATGTGCTGGCAACATTAGTGTTAATCAATCTTGCTGGTAAATTAGCAATTCCCTTCGGACAAGGTAATGTAGTAGCCATCGTCCAAGTAACTGGGATTTGTGCCTTAATTTTTCTTGTGAGGGCTTTGTTTCAATCTATACAAGATATGTACATGGCGAAAGCTGCTCTAAAAGTTGCTTTTCATCTACGCCAACAACTATACTCGCATATCCAAAAGCTCAATCTCAGCTATTTTGAAACTACAAAAGCAAGTGATTTATCTCGCCGCCTCACTGAAGATGTTGACCGAATTGGTGAAGTAGTAAATAAAATATGTCACCAGTTTATTCCCTGTATTTTGCAACTGCTGGCAATTCCGATTTACATGATTTATTTGAATTGGCAATTGACACTAGTAGCGGTAATATTTACACCATTAATTGCTATTTTAATCAGCTGGTTTGGTAAATACTTAGACAAGTATTCTTTCAAAAGTCAAAATCGGGTGTCTGGTTTATCTGCAATTGTTTCAGAAATTTTTCAGGGTATCCGTTTGGTGCAAGCTTTTGCGGCGGAAAACTATGAAATTGCTCGTTCTGGTTCTGAAGCAGAACGCAGTCTGCGGGCAAAATATTCAGCCCAACGCTTAAAAGCAATGAAAATTCCCATTGTGGGATTTTTAGAAACATCAATTGTCTTATCTTTATTGATAGTGGGGGCGTGGCAAATTTCCCAAGACAATTTGACAATAGCTAATTTTTTTAGTTATCTAGCGGCGGCGGCGCTGTTAATCGATCCCATTAGTCAGATTACTAAAAACTACAATGAATTTCGGCAGAGTGAAGCATCTATTCACCGGGTTTTTGAGTTGATGGCAATTCAACCGACGGCCGTCGAAAAACCACATGCCATCCCTTTACCTCCAGTGACTGGTCAAATTGAATATCGTTATGTTTCTTTTAGCTATCAACCAGGAGAGCCTGTATTAAAGAATATCAGTTTTTTGGTATCACCGGGTGAAGCGATCGCTGTTGTAGGTACTTCTGTTGCTAGTAAAACCACGTTGGTAAATCTCTTACCGCGTTTCTACGATCCCCAAATTGGTCAAATCTTAATTGACGATATTAATATCCGCAATGTTAAGTTACATACTTTGCGGCGACAAATAGGCATTATTCCCCAAGAAACTATCATGTTTTCTGGAACAATTGCCCAAAATATTGCTTCTGGGCAAGACTTTTTTGATATGCAAGAAGTCGTCACCGCAGCCAAAATTGCTAACGCCGATGAATTTATTAGCGAATTACCAGAAGGTTATCGTACTTGGGTAGGGGAAGGTGGCGTCAAGTTATCACTATGGCAAAGAAAAAGAATTAACATTGCTCGTGCTGTTCACCTCAACCCACAAATTTTGATTCTCGATGAAACCACATCTGCATTAGATTCCCAGTCAGATGCTTTGGTGCAGGAAGCCTTAGAAAAACTAATGGAAAACCGGACAGTGTTGATTATTGCCCATCGTTTATCAACAATCAAAAAGTGCCATCGTATTTTAGTTCTCGAACAAGGACAAATAATCGAATCAGGAACCCACGAAGAATTATTAGACTTAGACGGTCGCTACGCCCAATTTTATACTCACCAATTGAGTTAAGTGAAGTACCAAGAAACTTTCAATCCTGTTCCCCGTTTTCTACTGTAGGTTTCTATAAAGCATTGTGTTTCAAATAGGTGAAACCGGCTGTAACATGATTTTTGCAAAAATAATTTCATTGACAATATCCATAACATCATTGACCACATCTGCCGCCGTTGATTCATCATTAATATATTGATTCAGTGACTTAAATTTTTCTGGTGATACATTTCCCATTAATTTACTATCCCAATTTTGTAGCATTTCGTCGAAGACTTTTTTCGCATCACCATTAGTGCAGACAATAGGAATCACCGGAATTTTTTCTTGTTTAGCATACATATAAGTCTCGTAAGTTCCGCCAACACCCCCCACAAGAATCACTAAATCTGAATGTTGCAAACAATCTAGCCATTCATTAATACCCGGTTCCGTATATTCGATTTTCCCTCCCTTAAACACCGGTTGTTTTCCTTGGGGAACAACATGTGTTAACTTTTCACTAAGACGTAAATTTTTTTGTGCTATTTTTTCGGCAAATTTATCGGCCACAACATAATCTACTCCCTCCCATCCACCTGTGATTAATTTATAGTCATATTCTGCTATTTTTTCTCCAAGCTGTTGAGCGCACCAATTGACTTCATCAGGAATATGAAAGTTTCCTGTGCCTGCAACTAAAATGTTTCTTTGACTTCTGAGTTGAACGGCATCATTTCTAATAGTATTAATTAGCTGATTGATAAATGCATTAAAATTATGGGTAGGATTGATGCTTAATTTATCCGAGATAAAAAATACGAATTCCTCAAATTTTAGAGAAATATCTATAATTTTGGCAGCAACGTTATGCATTGCCGAATCTACATCTGAAGCCAGTTCCCAATTTATGAGTTTTTCTGCTTTTTCTCTTTGTTCCTGCCAATATTTTAGATAATCGCTTTTGCCTTCTTTACTATAAATATTGGCATCTTCTAAAACAACTGGAAAAACTTTTTGTTCGTAATCTTTGTGTTTAATTATTTCAATAGCTTCAAACATACAGTACTCAGAACGCAAATATTTATCGCTGACCACAACAATCACATAATTGCCGCGCCCGATTTCCTGCATGAATTTCTGTATACTTTTTCCTATGGTCAAGTGATTGCGATCGCGAATTAAATTATAACGTTGAGAAATCAGCGCTTCACAAATCTTATCAACTAATTCTTCCCGTTGCCGCCCTAATTCACTGTTGTTGTCTTTCCATGCATAAGATATGTATATCTCGTTCATATTTTTTAAAATTTTCTGAAATGCTTGGTCAATAGGCATTTCAATTTTATGCATGGAGACGTTGTATGGCAACGTCTCTACAATAGACTTCTTGCAGAAGTAGGGAAAAGGGAAAGGGGAAAGGGGGTGCATGTTTGGTATTTTCCCTTTCCCCAATAAAGATGTATCCCTTTGACCACAAGAGTCTAAAAAGCAATGCAAGCAAAAGGTCTAATGGTAACTGCGATTTAACTATTGTCGTGATTGAATTTTCTGTACTAAATCATAAAAAGGTTGCCAATTATCTTCTTGAACAATTGGTTCCCAAATCGATTCAATGACTGGTCTTAATAATGCAGTCTTGGGATTATGAAAAGCCAGAGTTTCGGCAATTACGGGTAGGCGATCGCCATCTAAATCATTCAATATTTTATGGTACAATATACACCAATCATCAAAAATCCCTGATGCTCCCGGTACTGGTACAAGCTCGGAAGCATTCATCACAAATCCTGGTTCATCTCGCCATTTAGCTGAAAAGGTGCGAGCCATTTCATAAAAAAATTCGTGGTAACCAACTTTGCTATTGGTTAGAAATTCAATGGTTAACTTCAAAAGTTCCTTGGTCTGTGGATTTGGTAAATCTAGAAAACCCAATTTTTTCAACATTAAAGAAGTGTATTCTGCTTGATAATATTCCTCAAACTTCGATAATCCAAACTTCAAATCGTCTTTATGAATAATTGCCTTCAAAGGTTCCTGGAGCATTTCTAGATTTAACTGGCAAACGCTTGGTTGATGAATATAACAATAGCGTCCGTAATAATCAAAATATGCAGCTATAAAGTATGGATTATAGTGAGGAATAAATGCATAAGGGCCATAATCAAAACTTTCTCCGGTAATCGACATATTGTCAGTATTGAGAACTGCATGACAAAAACCAGCCGCCATCCACTGGGCTGCTAATTCTGCAACTCTTTTAACTAATTCGGCGTAAAATAAAGCATATTTATTTTCTTGGGCGTCCAAGTGCTGATAATATTGCTGAATTACGTGGTCTAACAGCTTTTGAGTTAAATCTGGACGCTGCAAATAGTGTAGGCGCTCAAAAGTACCAAAGCGAATATGAGAATTGCTCATCCTCACCATTACAGAGGAACGAGTTGGTGAAGGTTCATCTCCCCGCCACAGTGATAAACCAGTTTCAATCATACTCAGACACCGCGAAGTACGTACACCCAAATGATGCAGTGCTTCCGCAGCTAGAACTTCCCGCACTCCACCTTTAAGCGTCAGTAAACCGTCGCCACCACGGGAGTAGGGCGTTCTTCCAGAACCTTTTGTGCCAAAATCGTATAATTGCCCATCAGTACCCCGTACTTGCCCGTAGAGAAAGCCTCTACCATCACCCAATAATGGGTTATAGTCACCGAATTGATACCCGTGATAACGCATTGCCAAAAACGGTTTACGTCCCTCAAATTTGCCAAAAGCTGTGATGAAATCTTCATCTTTAACGACTTGGGGATCGAGACCTAAAGGCGGTAACAGTGCATCATTACGCCAACGCAAGATGTGTTCCGGAAATTCTTCTGGTGCAACCTCGTCGTAGTAGTCATCACCTAAAGATTCCAAAGCGCTTTCGTAGTTCAGAGAAAGAAAAGGATTGCTAGAATTTTTGTTGTTTGGGGTTTGGGCCAGAGTCATTACAAACAAAACTTAATTAATTCTTTCCCTTAATACTACCTCTGGCTTATGCATCAGTATCCACATCTTCTCAATTACGAAATATTTTAAGATTTGGGCACTTGCCAATTAGGATTGATCAGACTTGTCAAAATATGATCTTCCCATTGTCCATTAATTAATAAATAGTCTCTAGCATATCCTTCAATGACAAAACCCAGTCTTTTGAGAACATTGCCACTGCGTCGATTGTGAGGCATATAATTAGCCATGATGCGGTGAAGATTTAATTCTTGAAAAACATATTGAGTTGCGGCTTTTAGTCCTTCTGTCATGTATCCATTACCTTGCTTTGTTTGGGCGAGGCTATATCCTACATAACAAAAATAAGCAACTCCGCGAACAAAATTAGTAAAATTTATAGTCCCAATAATTACATTGGGGTTTTTTTTCGTAAAAATAAATAGCTTTAAAGACTGGCCATTGACAAATTCCAAAAAATTGTTCTCTATTTGATACTGCCAATATTCTTCAGTGAAAAAACCATCAGCCCAAAGAGGGTAGAATGGAGTCAAATAGGTTTTATTTTCAGTAAAATATTTAATAATTTGGGGTATATCCTCTTGAACAGGCGATCGCAATAACAAGCGATCGCTTCTAATTAATGGTAATTCTAATTTCATTGTTGACTGTTGACTGTTGACTGGGAATTGGGCAAATAGGGCATTGGGCATGGGGCATTGGGCATTGGGCAAGCAGGAAGTGTGGGAGGTGTGGGAGGTGTGGGAGGTGTGGGAG
>NZ_JACKZU010000373.1:0-7952 GCF_014222165.1 Nostoc sp. 2RC | reverse complement strand
GAGATGGGGAGATGGGGGGATGAGGGAGACAAGGAGACAAGAAGAATAATTCTTAACTCCCAACTCCTAACTCTTAACTCCTAACTCTTAACTCCCAACTCCTAACTCTTAACTCCTAACTCCCAACTCCCAACTCCTAACTCCCAACTCCCAACTCCTAACTCTTAACTCCTAACTCCTAACTCCCCAAACTCACAAAAGCGGAATTACGCAAGCTTTGAATGGTGGCGATCGCGTGTTTGGCTACAATATCAATTTCTTGTTGTGTGTTAAATCTGCCAATACCAAATCGTATTGATGCGTAAGCTAGCTTTTGGGAATGTCCCAAGGCTGTGAGAACATGGGAGGGTGCGGTGTTTGTTGAGGAGCAAGCGGAACCAGAAGATACTGCCACTACTGGCTGCAATCCTAACAACAATGCGGCTCCATCTACTCCCTCGACGCTGATGTTCAAGTTTCCGGCTAATCGCGCTTGGGGATGTCCGTTGAGATGAATTCCTGAAAGTTGCGAAAGTTGTTCCCACAGTCTTTGTCGAAGTTCGGTGAGGCGTTGGGTTTCTGTGGCTTGTTGTGCCAAAGCAATTTCTACGGCTTTGCCGAAGCCGACAATTTGCGGTGTATACAATGTGCCAGAACGCATTCCCCGCTCATGTCCACCTCCGTGCTGCTGTGGAGCTAGTTGTACTCTGGGGTTACGTCTGCGGACATATAGCGCTCCGATGCCCTTGGGCCCGTATACTTTATGTGCGGTAAGCGACATTAAGTCAATTTTCATTGCTTGCACGTCCAAGGGAATTTTACCAATAGCTTGGGCGGCATCGCTGTGAAAAATAATTTGGTGGGCATGGCACATTTCCCCAATTTCTGCCAATGGTTGCAATACACCAATTTCGTTATTTGCAGCCATCACCGATACCAAAATCGTCTCTGGACGGAAGGCTTTTTCTAATTCATTTAAATCAATTAATCCATTTTTTTTAACTGGTAATATAGTAATTTCAAAACCCAGAGTTTTAAGATAATTACAAGGGTCAAGAACTGCACTATGTTCTGTAGCAATAGTAATAATATGCTGACCTTTTTGAAAATAAGCTTCTGCAACACCTTTAATAGCTAAATTATTCGCTTCTGTTGCACCACTAGTGAAAACAATTTCTTCAGGACTAGCGTTAATCGCTGCTGCTAAAATTTCTCGCGTTTGTTTAACAGCTGCTTCCGCTTCCCAACCATAAACATGACTAATACTGGCTGGGTTGCCAAACTTTTCTGTAAAGTAAGGAAGCATAGCTGCCAATACCCGTTCATCTACAGGTGTAGTAGCGTGACAATCAAGGTAGATAGGGCGAATAGACATAAATTAACTCAAAATTTGACTCAAATTTTTTAATATACTTAGAACTTGATAAAGTTCATTTTTTCGTTTCAAAAGTGTAAATTGGTCAGATATAGCATACCTTGGCTGATTTTGTTTAGTCAGTTTCAAAAAAATAAAATCACTACCATTTGTCACTAATCCAAAACTAGGTTTATCTTCACTTGGATTAGCCAGCATATAAGCAAGTGCTTGAGGTACAGCTTCTAAAAGAGAAAAACTAGAGCTTTTAGATTCAATCACTAACACCCAAAATTGTTCTTGAATAACTAAAACATCAATTTGCCCTCTAATAATTTCTTCTTCATCTTCAGCAGAAATTTCTATTGATTGTTCGCCTTTTATATAAAAAGGCTCGTCATAAAATCCAGCTAAATTGAGTAAAGGCGATAAAACGACTAATTTAACCGTTTCTTCTGACAAAGGAGGATATTTGACTAAACGGAAAAAATGAAGTTTTACTTTGTCTAGTTCTTGTTTTTCTGAATCTGTGATTTCTGGTAAAGTTTCAAACCATTCTGTGAAGAATGCGTCATCTTCAATTAACTGTAGACTAAATTTTTCCTCTAAATAGGCAAGCCCGACATTTTGTGCTTGGATAAATTGAACCATAATTTCATTACATTAAAAGATGCAGTATAAATATTATGACGTTATTATTTTTTGAACTAAGATAATAACAAGAAAGATAATTACATCAAAATTTGGCCTATTTTTTTTAAGATACTTAAAACTTTGTATAATTCGTTTTCACGTCTATATAAAGTAAACCTCTCAGATAATGCATACATTGGTTTATCTTCTTGAATCAATTTTATAAATTGAAAATCCTCTCCATTAAGTACCAATGAATATACAGGATAATTAGGCTGGGGATTCGCCAACATATAAGTTAATGCTTGAGGAATTGCCTTTGCCAAAGAAAAATTAGATCTTTTAGATTCAATTATCAGTAACCATAACTTATCCTGTAAAACAAGAACATCAATTCTACCTTTAATAATTTCTTTAGTTTCTTCAGCGCTTTCTCTCTCATCAATAATAATTTCTTCGCTAATTTCTATACTTTCTTCTGTTGCAATATAAAAAGGAGGAAGATAAAAACCAGCTAAATCAAGCAGGGGGGACAATACTACTAATTTTACTGCATCTTCCAAAAGAGGAGCGTTTTCTAGAACATTGAGGTAGTTAGTTTTAACTCGGTTTAAGTATTGCTTTTCTAATTCGGAAATTTCAGGTAAATTATTAAGCCACTCTGTAAAAAATTGATCGTCTTCAGACTGTTGTAAAGCAAATTTTTTCTTTAAGTATGCGAGAGTGGCATTTTGAGCTTGGATAACTTGAATCATAATTAATCCAACTGCATATACTACTATCTAAACAAAACCTAATTCTGTTTGGCATAATCCTAATAATTCCTGTGTTGAGTAGACTCTTTGACTTGAATCATAGATAACACAAGACCATTTTTTGGCAAATTTACACGCAAACTCAAATGCTAGTTGTTCACTTCCTGGAGTTTTGCTGACATCAAGTAGAATATGAGTTTCAGGCTTAGCTCTAAGCTTCTGGGTTATCAGTTCAATTTCATCAGTACTAAAGTTTTTTAATTCGGTGTTATCTAAAACAATCCAAACATGGCTATTTACTCTAGAAATCCGCCCATCATATATTTTATCTGGATGTAGTAATACGTCGGAATATTCCAAAAAAGCCAAAAATTCTGCTGGTTCAATCTTAGCACTAGAAATTAGAGAAATAGATTCTGGCATCGTTTATGCTCCTAGTTGGAATAATAATTCTAATAATTCATCTTCAGCGCGAACTACATAACTTCCGGTAGCGATGATATCTTGAGCCGGAGTTATTTTATAATTAGGCGCGTAGAGGATAACAGGCTTTTTCAAAGGATTTAAGTCTGGATTCGATATTAATTTTTGAATTTGCCTTAACTTACGAGCAGTTTGAGTTGTTACTTCGATGATAGCGTTACTGGTTTCTACATCGATTTCACCAATTTCGCCATTTAGACCAACTACTTTATTGAAACTAACTAAATTAAACTCTGCTTGGATGATAGCATTAGCTACTTGGCCTTCCAGAACTTTTTGAGGATTAGCTGAGTTCAGTGCATCAGTAATAGCTTGCTCAAATAGGCTACTCACATCTTGCTTTGTTACTAAAAATACAATATGTTTGCATCAGTTCCATTTATGTGCCTACTAATTCTCGTAATTTAGTTAAAACCGCTTGAGCGTGACCTTTGGTTTTCACATTTGGCCAAGTATAGGCAATAATTCTATCAGGTGAAATCAAAAAAGTTGAGCGAGCCACACCCATATATTCTTTACCCATAAACTTCTTTAAGCGCCAAGCACCATAAGCTTCTATCAAAATATGTTCGGGGTCGCTGAGGAGGGTAATGGACAAGTTATGTTTGCTGATAAATTTACAATGGGATTTACCGGAATCTGGACTTACACCTAAGATTTTGGCTTCGAGTGCGCTGAAGTCTTCATATAATTCGCTAAAATCTTTGGCTTCGGTGGTACAGCCGGGGGTGTCATCTTTGGGGTAGAAATAAAGCACAACCCATTTACTGCTGAAGTCAGAGAGACTTGTGAGATTACCATTTTCGTCGGGTGTGGAAAAATCTGGTGCTGGTTGTCCGATTTGGGGAATGTTGCTCATGATTGTACTGTGAGAATTCGCTTTAGAATTGTACATAGGTTAGGCGATCGCTTTTCATTCACAAATATGACGAATTTATTAAAATAATCCCTAATTTAGCTGAACTTAGGGCTGTTTTCTCACTTCTAAACTAATCCATTCGCCAAACTTTGATGGTAGTATCTTTACCTCCACTGACCAAAGTCTGTCCATCTGGGGTAAATACAAGTGCATTCACACCATCTAAATGGGCATTGATACTGTAAACTTCTTGCCCATTGCTTAAATCCCAAACTTTAATTTTTTCGTCATCACTACCACTTACTACTGTCTGACAATCTGGACTAATTGCCACACAATTAACAGGATTTGAATGCCCACTAAGAGTATAAATTTGCTCTCCAGTATTCAGATTCCATACAATAATTGTTTTATCTTCACTAGCACTTACTAAAATTTGCTCATTTGAGCTAACGGCTACACTGCGAACGCGCTTTAAATGACCAGTAAAAGTTGACTTTGGCCAAACCTTTATTGTGCCATCCCAGCTACCACTAGCTACATATTTTTGGCTGACTGCTAATGAACTAACTCTGTATTCATGTGTAGCTAAAGTGCGAATATACTGCCCTGTTTTTATATCCCATAGTGCTACTTTGCCATCACAATCACCACTAATAAACATTGGCTTATTTGGACAAAATGCTACAGATATGATATCCTCTGAGTTGACTATACTATTGATAATTTCCTTCCCAGTATTCAAATTCCATACTTTGATTCTCTTGTCATTACTGCTGCTAACTAAAGTTTGTCCATCAGAACTAATTGCTATAGAATTTACTTGCAATACATGTCCTGTAAGGTGACGAATTATTTTGCCACTATTAAGCTTCCATACTTTGATTGTCTTGTCACTACTGCCACTAGCTAAAGTCTGTCCATCGGGGCTAATAGCCAAAGCCAAGACAGCTTGTGAGTGCCCAGAGTTCCAAGTACCAATAGTACGTTCTAAAGAAATTGTTTGTGTCTTTGCTGTGGATTGTGTTTTAGACAAATTTGAATTAATTAATTTCGTCGGATATAAAGTCTCTCTAATTTCTGATAATCTTTGCAATATTGCCTGAGTATTCGCGGGGCGATCCTTTACTGGTCGCATCATCAGATGGTCAATAAAATCTCCTAAAAAAGAAGAGATATGATTAGCCTCATCACGCCAGTTTAGACCAGCAGTATATGGATCGCCATAGGGATCAGCCATCAGATCGAGAGGATATTTTCCTGTAAGCAAATGGACAAAAGTACGACCCAAGGCAAAGAAATCTGATTGCGGAACAGCACGACCGTTTATTTGCTCTAAAGGAGCATAGCCATCGGAAACAAATCTTGTGATTTGACCTGCTGCTTGTTTTTTCTCGTAAGTTTCGGTCATTTCTCGTGCAATACCAAAATCGATTAACACCAATTGTCCATCGGCAGTTAACATAATGTTAGAAGGCTTAATATCCCGATGGAAAAACTGCTGCTGATGTACTTCGTGCAAAATATTTGCTAACTGTGTTAACCAAAGGATTGCTTGCTTTTCACTGATGGGACGATTACCACGTTTTTCTAACCATTCGTGTAAATTTTCTCCATCAATTTTATCCATTACTAAACAGTGAACTGGGTCTTGGCTATTTTGAGGAAAAAACTGAAAATATTCCTCAGCATTAGGAATTCCTGGATGATTTAGCCGCTTCAAAACCTCAGCTTCTTGCTGAAAAAGCGATACTGCTTTGGGTTGATTGAGTGTAAGAACCTTCAAAATTTTTAGCTTGCCACTGTCACTTACCTCAAATGTTCTAGCAAAGCCACCTTTGCTTATAGGTCGTGTTACTCGATAACAGCCTTCTAGTAGTAATTCAGAGCCGCAGCTTTGACAGTAGAGTAGATTATCAGGGTTGTGAGGATTTTGGCAGTTGGGATTGATGCACAGGCTCATCGTCTCGAAAAGTCACAGATTTGTCTGATATTTTAGCTTTAATTACTGAGAATTTGGAGAAAACTAGCATCAGAGCGATGCTTGTTTAAACTATACTTACGCAGCGATGAATCTTTATTTAATATGAAAAAAGTTCTCTCATCAGGTTGAAAACAATTACTCGCGTTAATCCGCCATAATAATGATTTAGCCTACTGGTATTTTTAATTTGTTCATTCCCACCCTTGAGAATTCAAATGTCTAAAGATATGCGACGCGAATTTGCCAACCGCGATGAGTTGGTAGCTTACCTGAACGAACAATTCCCAAGTGCAACAAAACGGGATCACCACATCAGCGAAACTGTGGGAGGACGCAAAGCTGCACAAAAAGCACTGCAAAAAATCGACCCAGTACGCTACGCACAAACACGTAATTTTTTCACAGGTGCAGTCACTCGGCTTTCGCCTTACATCCGCTATGGCGTTTTGAGTTTGCGAGAAATTCGAGATTTTGTCCTCGACCGGGTACAGCACCAAAATGATGCTACTAAATTAATCAATGAGTTGGGCTGGCGCGATTATTGGCAACGGTTATATGTAAAGTTAGGGGATGGAATTTGGAAAGACCAGGAAGAATATAAAACTGGTTACACCGTGGCTGAATATGCGCCGGAATTACCGCCAGATATCAAACAAGCAACTACAGGTAGAGTTTGTATTGACAGCTTCAGCCGTGATTTACGAGAAACTGGCTATTTACATAATCATGCACGGATGTGGATAGCCGCTTACATTGTCCATTGGCGGCGCATTCGTTGGCAAGCAGGAGCTAAATGGTTTCTCCAACATCTTTTAGATGGCGACCCTGCTAGTAATAATATGTCTTGGCAGTGGGTTGCTAGCACCTTTAGTCATAAACCATATTTTTTTAATCGCGAAAATTTAGAACGCTATACCAAAGGCATTTATTGTCAAAAATGTCCGCTTTATGGTCATTGCGATTTTGAAGGTAGTTATGAAGAATTAGAACAGCGACTTTTTCCTAAAGGTAAATTTAGCAAGCAACCTAATAGCAAAAGTTGGCGGTAGATTTAGCTACGGGACTTGCGAGTAAAAAAAATATTTCAGGGAAGAGTATTAACTGTGTCCAAACTATCTGGGACATGGACGTTCTCGATCTGTTCCTAAACTGTCTGCCCTTCGCGTACACGCTCGTGGGCTACTCCTGAGCCTGTGCGACGGTATGCTTCGAGAGCAGATTGGCTTTGCTGAACCATTTGAGCTTCAGTAAGAGGTTGAAAATTTAATGCTGCGTCTATCTCACCGGACTCAAATGATTTTTCTGTAGTTTGAGTAAGTTGATTTGTTAGTAACCTCTCAAAATCTTCTAAAGAAGTGGATGAACCAGTGAGCCATGTTAACACGAGAGTTTTCACCTGTTCTCCAGGTAAAGTTTTAAGCTGCTCTAAAATTTGCTGCCTAATATTGCTTGCAGTCATAAGCTTTTAATTTTTGTAGTAGCTTTTTTATAAATACAATATGCATATCTAATTTTAACCTGGACTAGATGTTGGAATTAGCCGATTTTAAGGTTTTAATCAGTCCAGGGATGTGTGGGACGGGCGTAGCTGCATTGGTGTCAACTTAACGTAAAACCCTTGTAATGACGTTAGAGTAAACTTACTCAATTACTAACTAATTCGGAGTCACCCCACCCCGGCTTTGCTAACGCAAAACCTCCCCAGGGGATTGAGGGGTGGGGTAAAACGTCTGTGTGACATGCGTTTAAGCTTAAGTTGACACCAATGGCGTAGCTGCGACACCAATGACGATGGAGATGCAAAAGTGCGATCGCAAATAGACTAAGAAACTAACGTTTGCCTAATTGCGCCAAATTATTTCACTATTGGTGGGGTCTTTTTTAGTATAATTTTATGTATAAATT